>DATCRI010000025.1 GCA_036569045.1 Chthoniobacterales bacterium
GGCAGGCGCGGGCTGGTCCGGACTCACCCCCGCCGCTCCTCTGGCCCTCTCGCCGCTCTCCTCGCTCCGCCGACCGGATGTTCCGCTTCCCGCCCTGCGCGTCGAGGAATCCGCATTGCAGGCCTGGAGCCGTGAGCCCCGCCTTCGCCGCGCGAGCCGGATCACGCTCATGATGGCCGAAGCCGCCCGGCAGGCTCTCGGCGATCGCCGGCCGAAGCGCCTCGGCATCGTCGGCGCGTTTTTCACCGGCCCCTGCCATTTCTCCCGTCGCTTCTTCGAGCCCGTGATCGCGCGCGGCCCCTCGTTCGCGAGTCCCGCGCTCTTTCCCGAGACCGTTTACAATTCCTCGCTCAGCCATCTCGCAAATCTCTTCGGCGTCGATGGCGCCTGCTACGCGATGGTCGGCGACGATTCTGCCTGGGTCTCCGCGCTCGAAATCGCCTCCATCTGGCTGGACCTCGATCAGGTCGATGCCGTGCTCGTCGTCGGTGGCGAGGAGCTCGACGTCTCCGCGCTGGAGGCCTACGACTCCGCCGGCTGGCTGAAGGACGGCTTCATTCCCTCCGAAGGCGCCGCCGCTTTGCTGGTCGCCCGTCCCAGCGAGGAACCCGCCATCACCATCGACCGCCTCACCCCGCCCTTCTCCTACCGCTCGGCCGCCTCGGCGCGGAACGCCATCGCCCAATGCCGCGCCGCGATGGCCGACGCCCCGGTAGCTGCCACCGCCGGCGGCACGTGGATGCAGTCGCTCGTCGATTCCGCGGGGGCGCTCCCGTCCTCCAGCCTCGGCCACGCCTTCACCGCCTCCGCCGGCTGGCACACGCTGCAAGGGCTCCTCACGCTCCGCGATCAACCCGCCGGCACCGCCCTCTGGGTGCCAGTCTGGGGCCTGCATCATCAGGTCGCCACCCTGCGTCTGCGATCTTCGGGCTGCCCGCAGCTTGCAGTATTTGCCGAGGCCCGGTAAGGAACCTGCCCTTCAGTTTCACATGGAAGTAAATCTCACCGATCTCAAGCAGCTCCTCATCGAAAACTGCATGCTGCGGATGTCGCCCGACGAAATCTCGGAGACGGCGCCGCTGTTCGAGCCTACCGGTCTGGGTCTTGATTCCATCGATGCCCTGCAGCTCGCCGTCGCAGTCGAAAAATCCTACGGCGTGTCGATCAAGGATGCCACTGTTGCCCGTGAGGCCCTGCATAGTCTGGGGGCTCTCCGCGACTGGATCGGCCGACAGGCGCCCCAGTAGATCCACCTCGTCGCGATGGAAACCTTTGATGTCGTCATCGCCGGAGGGGGCCCCGGGGGCAGCGCCGCCGGCACGTTCCTCGCCCGCGCCGGCCTCCGGGTTCTCATTCTCGAGAAGGACCGGTTTCCGCGCTTTCGAATCGGCGAGTCGCTCCTGCCCTACGGGAACGACCTCCTGCGCGAGATGGGCGTGTGGGACAAAGTCGCTGCCTCCGGCCAGTTCATGCCGAAGCCTGGCGCCGAATTCTGCACCGCCGACGGCGGACGCCAATTGCAATTCTGGTTCGAGAACCGGCTCGGTCCCGCCTACGCGAGCACCTTCCAGGTCGACCGCGCAAAGTTCGACGAATTGCTCCTCGATCACGCCGCCAGCGTTGGTTGCACGGTCCGCCAGGCCTGCCCGGTCGTCGGCATCCAGCCGCATCCCGACCACGTCGTCATCACCTGCGACGAAGCCGGCGTCCGGCGGGAAGTGCGCGCGCGCTGGTTGATCGACGCCACCGGCCGCGACGCCCTCGTGGGCCGCACCCTCGGCATTCCCCGGCTTCCCACCCAGGCCTCGGTCCGCATTGCCACCTACGCGCACTTTCGCGGCGTTGGTCGCCACGAAGGGCCGGCCGCCGGCAGCATCACCATCTCGCGACTGCGCGATGGCTGGTTCTGGTTCATTCCCCTCGACGCGGAAAGAACGTCCGTCGGTCACGTCCAGCGCACCGCCGATTTCAAGGCGACCGGGCGCTCCCCCGGCCAAAGTTTCACCGACGCCGTCGCCGCGAACGCCGGTCTCGCCTCCCGCATGCAGGCGGCCGAGCGCCTTGGCGACTTCCGCACGACCGGCGATTACAGCTTCCGCCACGGCACCTTCGCGCCGCACCCCCGCATTCTGCTCACCGGCGACGCCGCCGGCTTCGTCGACCCCATTTTTTCCTCCGGTGTGATGATTGCCCTGAAGTCCGGCCGCAGCGCTGCCCGTCTCATTGCCTCCCGGCCCGATCGCGCGCTCTCCCCCGCCGCCCGCCGGAATTACACCCGCGAGGCCACCCGCATGATGAACGTCTACGTGCGAATGATCGAGACCTTCTACGACGATGCCGGCTTCGAGCTGCTGATGGACCCCCAGCCCGTGCTCGAAATTCCGAGCGCCGTTGCGGCGGTCGTCGGCGGCAACACCGAGCTGCCCTTCCGTCTCCGCTGGCGCCTCGAGGCCTTCTATTTCCTCGCCCGGCTCCAGCGCTGGCTGCCCGTGGCCCCGCGCATTTCGACCTTTTCCGGCTCCCCCGAACGGAGTGATTCTCGATCATGAGCCGTGCAGAAGGGAACGCCCCCGCCGGACGGTTCCCGTTCTTTCACGCCGGGAGCGGGTATGCCTTCGGGGCCTTCGTCGGTCGTCTCGTGCCGCGAAGCGTCGCGCAGTTCATCGGCAGCTCGATCTCGCTCTTGTATGCACGGCTCCAGCCCGAACGCGTCACCGTCGTCCAGCGCAACCTCGCCCTCATCGAACCCGACGGCGTCTCGCCGGAGCTGGCCCGCTCGGTCTTTCGGGATTTCGGCCGCACGATGGGTGACTACTTCCACCTCGCCGGCCGCTCTGCCGAAGACGCGTTGAAGCTCGTCTCCGAGCACATCGGCTTCGAGCATTTCGAGACGGTGCGCCAGCTCGGTCGCGGGGGCCTGCTCCTCACCCCCCATCTCAGTTTCTTCGAACTCGGCGGGGCCGCGGCCCACGCCAACGGCTTCAACATCGTCGCGCTCACCGCGCCCGAGAGCACTCCCGCGCTCACCGCTTGGCGCGCCGCCTACCGCGCCCGCTGGGGCGTGGAGACCGTGGAAATCGGCAGCGGCGAGGATCAGTTCATCTTCCTCGAGGTCGCCCGGCATCTCGACGCCGGCCGTTTCGTCGCCGCGCTGGTGGATCGTCCGAATTCCTCGAAGACCTCGCCCGTCACGCTGCCCGGCGGCACGGCGGAATTCTCCGGCGCCATCCTTCTGCTCGCCATGGCGCGCCAGTGCCCGGTGCTGCCGGTCACGACCGAGCGGCTCGCCGACGGCACGTATCGCGTCGAGGCGCACGAGCCGTTTTTCGTCGAGCGCGGCGAACGCGGCGACACGGCGGCCATGCTCCAGCGCAATTGCCAGCGCCTCGCGGACGTCTTCGCGCCCGTGATTCGGCGCTGCCCGAGCCAGTGGTTCCACTTCGTCCCACTGACCCGGCCGACGGCCGCTACGGCTGGGGATTCTTGAGCGCCTGGGACATGTAGGTCGCCGAGGCGCCCACCGCCCCGCCGAAGAAGGCCTGACTGAGCGTGATCGGGCCGGAGCTCTCGATCAACCAGCCGTCCGCGAGCTGGCGATTCGCGTAGACGATCGCCGAAAGATGCCGGCTGATCACTTCGGTTTCGGGAAGCTTGTCCACGTCGACGAAGCGGCCGACATCCGCCGACATTGCACCGGCAAAAATCGCGATCGGGCGCACGCGGTTGTAGATGCCCTCGAACAGCGCCTTGCTATCGAGATAGCCAAAGGCCTGTCCGTCGGCCTTGTAGGCGGCCAGCGCGGGCTTGAAGGCCTCGCCGCTCTCGAGCGTGGCCGAGCCGGGCGCCACCGAGAGCGCGCGCTCGAGTTCCGAGGCGCTCAGGGCCGCGAAGACGAACTTGTCGCTGACCGCGACCGCGGGGTCGACGAGCTGAATCTTCCCGGCAGGCAGCCCAAAGATCCGTGCGCCCTGCAGTTCGCTCGTCGTCGTGGGCAGGCCGGATTTGAGGATCAGGCCCTCCAGCAAGCCTTCGACCTGATGGCGGTCCTTCACCTCGGCAACGGCGAGCACCGAGGGGATCATCGAACTCGCGGGCCAGTTCACGATCAGGCCGAGATCGTTGCCGAACATTTTCGGAAGCTGCTTGAGATCGATGTTCGCGCCGGTGAGGAAGGCCTGGGCGGCGGGCGGCAGCGACGCGGCGTATTCGTCGCTCGTCACCGTCGACCAGTCCATCGTCGCGTTGTAGTAGAAGGTCGTCCCGGGTGTCGTGAATGCCATCGGCGAGCGATCCACGGCCGGCACCTTCGGCGCATCGGGATACAGGATGAACGTGGCCTCTTTCTGGTTCGCACCGTCGAAGAGCAGCGTTCCGCCGAGAGCCTTGATCTTCTCGAGCTGCGCGAGCTGCTGGGTATTCATCGCGCCGGCCGATTGCTTCGCGCCGAGAGTGATCAGCGTGTCGACCACGGGCTTCAGCCGCGCGAACCACGCAAAATCCGGCATCGTCGCCAGATGGCCAAGGACCGTCTTGAAATCGTCGCTCGCCGCCAGCGAAGGCGACTTGTCACGCCCCGCCGCCCGGTCGAGCGATTGCTTGAGCGCAGTCTCGCTGTTGGAGAGGAAGCCCCAGGAGCCATGGGTGCCGCTGAAAAAGATCGGCGCCGCTTCCGCGAAGGTTGTGATCTGGTCGCCGCGGTAATCCGCTGTCGTGCGCTTCGCATTCGGCACCATCTTTTCCGCCTCGCGGTAAAGTCGATCCATCGCGCCATCGAGGTCCTTGCGCCCGCCGAAATACTGGAAGCCAAGCACGAGATCGCCGCCGGTCTCTCGCACCGCGGTGACGGCAAAGAACAGCCGGCCCGGCTTCACGCGGAACAGCAGGTCGAGCCCCTCGAGGCCGCCCTTCGAGGCCGCCAGCTCCAGCGGCTTCTTCAAAAAATCAGCCACGGCGGGCTCGGCCCCGATCTGCGCGAGCGAGGTCTTTGGCCAGCGTTCGAGCGAGCGCCGGACATCGGGCACCGCGACGTAAAGGACGCTTCCCGCCGGCACGAGCTGCGCGCCTTCGGTCACCCCCTGGCGGCTGAACCAATAGAATGCTCCGGCAGCCAGGAGCAGCAGAACCAAAAGGAGAAGGACGACCCGTTTCATCGCCGCAGAATGTCGGTTTGCGCCGCCACCCTGTCGAGCAACAATGCGGTCACCCGCCTAGGCGCGGACGCCTCGCAGCGACGCCTCCCGCCGGCGCACCCAGGCCGCCAGCGGTGCCTCGAGGTAATGATAGGAAATCGACGCGATCCCAATGGAAACCGTCAGCAGCACGGCGCAGCGGAGGAATGCGTGGTCGGCCACCGTCAGTCCATGCCGTGCCAGCCAGGGCGACAGCGCAACATTCACGAGCACGTGAAAAATGTAGAGGCCGTAGCTGACACGCCCGAGATGAACGAGCAGCCGGCTCTCGAAGACCGCACCGACCACACCCCGCCAGCCCGCGACCGTGCGAATGAGCAGCCAGGCGAAAAAAAGATTCTCCAGCGTCTCGATCAGCGCCGCCACCGGCCCCGGGAACGGGCCGAACCGAATGAATCGCGCGAGAACGTAGCAGGAGAGCGCGACCAGTCCCACCGCGACGGATCGCCAGCCCGGCGTCGTGAACGGAAGCGGCCTACCGGCTTTCTTCACGCAGGCGATCAGCGACCCGAGCGCGAAACTGTCGATCACGCCGGGCAGCATCACCCATCGGTAGAAATCCGATGCGCCGCTCTCGATGATCGCCGCCCGGAAGGCAAATCCCGCCACGAACAACGTGACCAGCACGCCCGGCAGCCATTTCCGCGGTGTGATCAGGATCAAAAACGGCCACAGGAGATAAAACTGCTCCTGCACGGAGAGCGACCAAAGGTGCGATGCCGCGTCCGGCCATTGGCCGACGTGCAGCGCGTAGAGGTTCGTGCCGAAGACCGCATGCCAGAGCATCGCACGCCGAAACTCCGGCAGGCCCATCACGAACGCGACGCCGAGCATCACGTAGAGCACGGGCAGCAACCTCGCCAGGCGCCGCCCATGAAAGCCGAGCAATCCCATCCAGTAGCCGCCGCCCGCCTCCTTCACATCTGCGTGCAGTCGCCACAGCGACAGCGTGATGAGATAGCCGCTCAGCAGGAAAAAAATGCGGACGCCGATCGGGCCCCAGTCGAACATTCCCGGCAGCCGCACATCGAAGTGGTGCAGCACGACGGAAAGCACCGCAATGCCCCGCAGCCCGTCGAGTTGCGGCTGGTAGCCTCTCTTGCGCACGCCATCCGGGCTGCCCGTGGCCACGGCAGGTGGCGCCTGGGATACGGAGGAGGCAAAGGCGGGCATTGGATGAATGGACGAAGCTGGCGCAGATTTATTCAGCCCGTTTATTACGAGCAACTTTCATTCTCGAAAAAATTCGGACTGGCGGCGCCGGGACGAATCCGCAACGATCCCGCAACGTGCTGCCCGAAGTCGAAAAACTCCTCACGCTTCAAGAACGCGATCAACGCATCCGCGCCTTTCAGCTCGAACTCCACGCCATCCCCGAAG
>DATCRI010000026.1 GCA_036569045.1 Chthoniobacterales bacterium
GTTCGAGACCGCCGCTGCCATGCCGCCACCGCCGATCTGAAGGAAGACCGCGTAGAACGGGCCGTGGCCCGAGAGCACGACTTCGTCGGCGAGCGTCCCCTGGCCGGCCATGACGCGGAGATCGTCGTAGGCGTGCACGTAAACGGCGCCGCGGGTGCGCTCGTCCTCGCGGGCGGCGGTGACGGCCTCGTCGTAGCCGTCGCCGGACAGAATGATGCTCGCGAACTCGCCGCCGAGCTGGCGGACGGCGTTCTGCTTCACTCGCGGAGTGGAGCGCGGCATGTAAACGCGGGCGGGAATGCCGAGCGAGCGGGCGGCGAGGGCGACGCCCTGGCCGTGATTGCCGGCGGAGGCGGTGACGACGCCCCGGGCGGCCTCCTCGGGCGACAGCACGGCCATGCGGTTGCAGGCGCCGCGCCATTTGTAGGACTTTACCGGCGAGAGGTCCTCCCGCTTGACCCATACCTCGGGTCCGGGCTCCGCGCCGGGCAGAATGAGGCGCTCGAGCGGCGTGGGCGAGCCGAAGCGGTAGACGCGCTCGCGGGCGAAGAGGATTTCCTGCCGGAGCTGACGATCGAGGGGCAGGGACTCGCGATCCATGGCCGGCGAGTCGCCTAGCGAACGATGCCGCGCTTCGTGGATTCCACGAAGGCGAGGAGCGTCTGGATCTGTTCGTTCGGCGGCAGGGTCTCGCGGATTTTCTCGAGGGCCTGCTTCACGTTGAGATTCTCGCGGTAGATGATGCGGTAGGCTTCGCGCAGGCTGCGGATCGCCTCGGGCTCGAAGCCGCGGCGCTCCATGCCGACCTGGTTGATGCCACGAATCTCGGCCGGCATGCCGTCGGCGATCATGAAGGGCGGCACGTCCTGCACGATCTTCGTGCAGCCGCCGATGATCGAATGGCGACCGATGCGGCAGAACTGATGGACGCCGGAGAGCCCGCCGATGACGGCGTGATCCTCGACGGTGACGTGGCCGGCGAGGGTGCCGTTGTTCGAGAAGATGACGTGGTCGCCGACGGTGCAGTCGTGGGCGATGTGCGAGTAGGCGAGGAAGTTGCCGTGGCTGCCGATGATCGTCTTCGAGCCGGGCGCGGTGCCGCGGTTCACGGTGCAGAACTCGCGAAAGCTGTTGTGGTCGCCGATCTCGAGATAGGTGGGCTCGCCCTCGTATTTGAGATCCTGCGTGCGCTGGCCGATCGAGCCGAAGGGGAAGAAGGTGTTGCCGTCGCCGATCTTCGTGGGGCCGGCGATGCTGACGTGATTGTGGATCACGCAATTTGCGCCGATGGTCACGCCGGGCCCGATGACGGTGTAGGCGCCGACTTCGGTGCCGGCGCCGATCTCGGCCGCGGAATCGATGACTGCGGTGGGATGGATCATCTTACTTGTCGACGATGCCGAAAAGCAGGATGCCCTCGCTCACGACTTCGCCGTTCACCAGGCATTTGCAGGCGGCTTTGCCGAGCTTGCGCTTGGCGCTGATCATGTCGCACTCGATGAAGAGCGTGTCGCCGGGGACGACGGGTTTGCGGAACTTCACCTCGTCGGCGCTCATGAAGTAGCCGATCTTCCCGGCGTTTTCCGTGCGGCGCATCATGACAATGCTGGCGACCTGCGCCATGGCCTCGACCTGGAGGACGCCGGGCATCACGGGATGGCCGGGGAAGTGGCCCTGGAAGAAGGGTTCGTTGATGGTGACGCTCTTCACGCCGACGGCGCGAAGTTCCTCGAGCTCGATGACGCGGTCCACGAGCAGGAAGGGGTAGCGATGCGGGAGGATCGCCATGATCTGGTTGATATCCAGGACGGAGGCGGAAGCGGGGATCGGGGCGGCCTTCGGCACGGGCGCGATGGCGGCAGCCTCGGCGAAGCCCTTGACGAGAGCGCGGGTGAGCTCGGCATTCGGGCCGTGGCCGGGCTTCACCGCGATGATGTGGCCCTTGAGCGGGCGGCCGGAAAGCGAGAGATCACCGACGATGTCGAGGATCTTGTGGCGGACGAACTCGTCCGGGAAGCGGAGCGGCTCCTTGCTGAGGACGGATTCGCCGCGGGCGACGATGGCGTTCTCGAGGCTGCCGCCGCGGATGAGGCCCTTGTCCATGAGGGGCTTCACGTCCTCGTAGAAAACGAAGGTGCGAGCGGGGGCGATTTCCTTTTCGTAGAATTCCGGAGTGATCTCACAGCTCAGGAACTGCGTGAAGCGGCCGTCCGGGCCGACCTGCGTGCAGGAAATGCGGAATTTGTCGTCGGGAATGACGGTGAGGATCGAGCCTTCCTTCGTCTCGACGTGAATGGGCGCGGTGGGCGCGAAGTAGCGGCGGGGCGCATCCTGCTCGACGATGCCGGCCTGCCTGATCGTGGCGACGTAGGCGGCGGCGGAGCCATCCCCGATGGGCGGCTCGTTGGCGTCCATCTCGATGAGGCAGTTGTCCACGCCGAGGCCGGTGAGGGCGGAAAGGACGTGCTCGACGGTGTGAATCTTCGCGTTGCCTTCGACGAGCGTCGTGGCGCGCTCGACCGTCTTCACGCGGGAAACGTGGGCGTCGATGAGCGGCTCGTCGGGAAGGTCCTTCCGACGGAACTTGAAGCCGTGCCCGACGGGCGCGGGATGGAGCGTGAGCGTGACCTGTTCGCCGGTATGAAGCGAGGTGCCGGTGAGACTGGACGAAGTTGCGAGAGTGCGTTGTTTTTCCACGAAAGATCCTTACTGGGACGACTGAGCGGCGGAACTAAGTCGCCGAAGCTGCGGATTCTTTGTGCCCGAGGAGGATGAGGTCGAGATATTTCTGGTTGCCCGCGCGGAGGCGGTTGACCAGCGACCGACCGATGGCGGCGAGCAAATGAATGGCGGCGGAGGGTTGCACGCCGGCAAGGACGCCGACGACCATGCGCGTGATGCGGAGGACCTGGGTCGCCTCGACCGCGTCCACGCTGGCGGAGCGGGGGCCGTCGTCGACAAGGGAAAGCTCCCCGAAAAAGTCGCCGTTGCGCAGGGTGGCCAGGTCGACATCCTGTTCGCCGGCGCGGCTGTGCACACGGACGCTGCCGCTGAGGATGACATACATGCAGAGGCCGGCTTCATCCTGGGTGACGATGCGCTCGCCGGCCTCGAAGGACTGGCAGTCGGAGAGGCTGAGAAGCGTGGCGAGTTCCTCTTCCTTGAAGCCGGTGAAGAGCTTGAATTTCGAGAGAATCGCGCTGTGGCAATCGGGCTTGGAGGATTCAGGCATGGGATATCTTGCCATCGAGCATTGAGATGCGCCGAGGGGCCAGCGCGGCGACGGCTTCGCTGTGCGTGACGACTACCATCGTGGTGAGGCTTTGGGAAGCGATCTTTGCCAGCGCCTCCATCACGCGATCGGCATTTGCGGAGTCGAGATTTCCGGTCGGTTCGTCGGCCAGCAGCAGCGCCGGCTCGTGCACGAGGGCACGGGCAATGGCGGCCCGCTGCATCTCGCCGCCGCTGAGCTGGTGCGGCCGGTGGCCGGCGCGCGGGGCGAGGCCGACGAGGTCGAGCATGGCGAGAGCCCGGTCGCGCATTTGCCGCCGACGCGCGCCGGCGAAGAGCAGGGGGAGCTCGACGTTTTCCGCGACGGTGAGGGCGGGCAGGAGATTGAAGAACTGGAAGACGATGCCGAGGCGGCGTCGGCGGTAATCGGTGAGTTCCCGGTCGCCGGCGGAATGGAGCGGGATGCCGTCCACGAAGAGCTCGCCGGCGTCCGGCGTGTCGAGCCCGCCGAGGAGATTCAGCAGGGTGCTTTTGCCGCAGCCGCTGGGGCCGGTGATGGTGACGAACTCGTGCGGAGCGATCGCGAGCGAGAGGTTGTCGAGCGCCCGCACGCCGGAGTAATCGCGGGTCACGCCGTGGAGTTTCACCATGTTCGCATCACTCCTCCCTGCGAACCCACGAGGCGTCAATGCCGCTTTCCTCGTTTGCGGGTCGCCCGGAAATTTCCTACGAATCCCGCATGGTCCTGCGTCGCATCGTGATCCACCCGATCAAATCGCTCGACGGCGTGGAGCGGCCCTCCGCCCGCATCACTCCCGCCGGCAGCCTGGAGCACGACCGCGCCTGGGCGATTTTCGATGCGGCGGGGGACTTCGTGAACGGCAAGCGCACGGCGCGGGTTCACGAGATCCGCAGCGCGTTCTCGGAGGACCTGCGCGAGGTGCGACTGTGGACCGCGGCCGGGGAGAATGCGGCAGACTTCGTGCTGGCGGAGCGCGGACCGATCGACGCATGGCTCTCGGAGTTCTTCGGATTTCGCGTCGAGCTGCGGAGTGATCTTGCGAGCGGCTTTCCCGACGACATGGTCGCGCCGGGGCCGACGATTGCGAGCGAGCAAAGCCTCGCCGAGGTCGCGGACTGGTTTTCCGGGCTGTCGATCGAGAACCTGCGGCGACGGTTTCGCACGAATCTCGAATTCGACGCGGCGGAGGCCTTCGCGGAGGACCGGCTCTTCGGCGCGGAGGGGGAGCCGCGATCGTTTCGCGTGGGCGAGGTGGCCTTTCTCGGACTCAATCCATGCCAGCGCTGCGTGGTGCCGACACGCGATCCGGATTCCGGCGAGCAGACGGCACGATTCGCGCGGCGATTCGCGGAGTTTCGCCGCGAGAGCCTGCCCGACGGGGCATGCCGCGAGCGCTTCGATCACTTTTACCGGTTCGCCGTGAACACGTCGGTGCCTGCGACCGAGGCCGGCCGGACGCTGCGCGTGGGCGATCTGCTCGATCCGTCGCCATGGCGGTGAATTTCCAGGTCGTCGGCGAGACGGACGAGCTGCTTGCCATCGACAAGCCAGCGGGGTTGCTCGTGCATCCCACGAAACCCGGCGGGCCGCTCACGCTCTGGGACGGCCTGCGCGAGCTGCTCGCCTACGAGATCGTCAATGGCGGCCAGGTTTCGCTGATCAATCGCCTCGATCGCGAGACGAGCGGCGTGGTCCTTGTTTGCAAGACGCCCGCGGCCGCCCGCAAATGTGCGATGGCGATGGAGCGCGGGCAGATCCGCAAGGAATACGTCGCGGTGGTGTGGGGCTGGCCGGAGCAGGGTGAGTTCGAGGTCGATGCGCCGTTGCTGCGGCTCGGCGAGGTCGCGGAATCCCGCGTGTGGCTGAAGCGTGGGGTGCACGCCGGCGGCGCGACGGCCTTCACGCGCTTCTCCGTCGAGCGGCGCGGCCTGCATGAGAACGGGACGCGACTGGCGCTCGTGCGTGCCTGGCCGGTCACCGGGCGGACGCACCAGATTCGCGTGCATCTCGCGCATGTCGGGTTCCCGGTCGTCGGCGACAAGCTCTACGGGCCGGACGACCGGCATTATCTCGACTTCATCGAGCGAGGATGGACGCCGGAGATGGAGCAGGCCTTGCTGCTGCCCCGGCAGGCGCTGCATTCGCAGGTGCTCGAGGTCATGCTCGATGGCGTTGTGCATCGCTGGACGGCGCCCGTTCCCGCGGAAATGACGGCCCTGTTTGCCAGCTAGGGGCGGCGTCCATTGCGCTCGGCCACGATGCCGCGGGCGACCGCCTCGGCGATCTTCTGGCGACCATCGGCGGTCTGCAGGAGCGCGTTTTCCGAGGGGTTCGAGACGAAGCCGCCCTCGACGAGGATGGCCGGGCGGACATTCTTGCGCAGCACGCGAATCCAGCAGCCGCGCTTCACGCCACGATTGGCCGTGCGGTAGGCGCCGCCGAGCTCGCGCTGGACGTTGGCCGCGAGGCGGTAGGAGCGGGGCGAGCAGTAGAAGGTCTCGACGCCGTGGGCGGCTCTGCCGCGATCCCAGTTGTAGTGAATGCTCACGAAAATGCAGTTCGACGTGCGGTTCGAGACGTTCACCCGATAGTCGAGCGTGATGAAGTAGTCAGCGTTGCGCGTGATGATCACGCGGAAGCCCCGTCTCTCGAGGTCTTTCTTCAGGCGAATGGCGGTATCGAGCGCGAGATCCTTCTCGTTGCGTCCGGCGCGGGAGCGTCCGCCGTTATCGTGGCCGCCATGGCCGGGATCCACCACCACGGTCTGGAAATTACCGGCGCCGAGCGGTCCATAGCTTTCACACCCGGCCAGCCCGAATACCGCCAGCAGCCCGAGGCCGGCAAGGAATGGGAGACATCGAAGCATGCGAACGAAAAAGGGCATGCGCAGGGTAAGGAAGAAGTGTGCCAACGCAACTAATTTAGGCTCGATTTCCGGTCCGACGCGAGCATGTTGCTGCTCCGCCATGCTCGCCAAGCGCATCATTCCCTGCCTCGATGTCACCGACGGTCGCGTCGTGAAGGGCACCAGGTTTCTGAACCTCCGCGACGCGGGGGATCCCGTGGAATGCGCGAAGGCTTACGACGCCCAGGGCGCCGACGAGCTCGTGTTCCTCGATATCACGGCCTCGAGCGACGGCCGCGCGACGATGATCGATGTCGTGGCGCGCACCGCCGAGCAATGTTTCATGCCGCTCACGGTGGGCGGCGGCATTCGCTCGGTCGAGGACATGCGGGCCATGCTGCTGGCCGGTGCGGACAAGGTGAGCGTGAACACGGCGGCGATTCGCGAGCCCGATCTCGTGCGCGCGGGCGCCGAGGCCTTCGGGTCGCAATGCATCGTCGTCGCCATCGATGCGAAGCGGAACGACGCCGGCGGATGGACCGTCTACACCCACGGCGGTCGCAACGCCACGGAACTCGACGCCGTCCAGTGGGCGCAGCGTGTGGCGGAACTCGGCGCGGGCGAAATTTTGCTCACGAGTATGGACGCGGACGGCACCTGCGCGGGCTACGATCTTGGCCTCACCGCGGCCGTCAGCGAGGCGGTGTCCATTCCCGTGATCGCGAGCGGCGGCGCCGGTTCTCTCGAGCATCTCGCGGAAGTGCTCTCCGCCGGAAAAGCCGACGCCGTGCTGGCCGCAAGCATCTTTCATTTCGGGGATTACACCATTTCTCAGGCCAAGGATTTTCTCGCGAAACAGGGCGTGACGGTCCGGCAGATGGGCACGGTCTAGCATCAGGGATATCCCCGATAAATTTAGCTTGCCTCCGTCTTATGGGGGGAGCTTACTTTCATCAGCTTCCCACAAGTGACCATTCCTACAACTACCTTTAACGCGGACGGAATCCTGGCCCTTCTTCGCAGTCAGGGGCTGCGGATCACTCGCAGTCGGCGGGGGATCGTTCTCGCTCTCTTTCAGGCCACGCGGCCGAGTTCGCTCACCGAGATTCAGGCGCAAGCCCTCGCCGCCGGCGGAGTTCTCCCCGACTACGCCACGGTGTTTCGCATGATGATTTTGCTCGAGAGCCTCAAGATCGTGCACAAGGTCAACCTGCGCCGGTCCTGCAGCTACTACGAGCTGACCGATCCATCAAAGCACCACGACCATCTCGTTTGCACGCAATGCGGCAAGGTCGTCACTCTCGACATCGGCTGCCCGGTGGCGGAGACCGAGCGCCGCATCGAGAAGGAATACGGCTTCACCGGTCTGCACCACTCGCTGGAGTTTTTTGGCTGGTGTCCGGATTGCGCGCCGGTCGCCCTGCCGATCGCCGAATCGCCAGTCCCAGCGTAAGCGCGAGCAGCGCGACATCGCGCCAGATCGCGAGCACCATCTGGTCGGTCGACGGCTGGGATTCCTCGCCGAAGCAGCCGCAATCCACGACGATACCCTGATTTAGAGCCCAGGCGAGTGCGGCGATAAACGTCACCAGCAGCACCGCGACGATGCCGGCGCCGAGCCGGGCGGTGCGCGGGATCACGAGCAGGACGGCGGCGAACGCCTCGAGCCATGGCAATCCGGGGACGACCACGTGAAGCAGCGCCGGAGGCAGGATCGAGAAGTCGGCGACGGTGATCGCGAAACGTTCGCTCGTGCCGAGTTTCACGACGCCGGCGTAGAAGAAGATCGCCGCGAGCAAGATCCGCGCAGCCCAGATGGCGATCCTCATGGCGCCAGGACGGCCTGCAGCGTGCGCACGGCCTGGTGCGCGGCACGGACATTGTGCACGCGGAAGATGGCGGCGCCGCGCGTGAATCCGGCGACGAGGCAGGCGATCGTTCCGGCGTCGCGATCGCGCGGATCGGGAAGGCCCAGCACGTCGCCGATCACGGATTTGCGCGAGATCGGCAGGAGGATGGGACGGTCGAGATCGGCGAGCGCGGCGAGGTCGCGACAGACGCGAAGGTTGTCGTCGCACTGCTTGGCAAAATCGAGGCCGGGGTCCAGCACGAGGGCCTCGCGGGGGAGGCCGGCGGCTTCGGCCGTGGCGATTCTTTCGACGAAGAAATCGTGCATTTCGGCAACGATGTCGCGCCAGGCGACATGGGTGTGCGGCACCTTGGGTTCGCCAACCGTGTGCATGATGAGGAGCGCCGCGCCCGCAGCGGCGCAGATTTCGGCATTCTCGGGCGAGGGGAGGCCGCCCATGTCGTTGAGCAGGTCGCCCGCGACGGCCAGCGCGGCGCGGGCCACGGTGGGCCGCCAGGTGTTCACGGAAAGCAGCGGTGGGTGAAGCTGTTCGGGATCGGCGGGCACGGTTTCGGCCACGGTTTCCGTGAAACGCCCGAGGTAGGGGGCGAGCCGGAGGATCTCCGCGGATTCCGGGATGGCCGCGCGATTTGTCCGGGCGCTCTCGGCGCCCACGTCGATGATGTCGGCGCCCTCGGCGACAAGTTGCCGGGTGCGATCGAAGGCCCAGTCGAGGTCCAGTGAACCGTCGCCGGAAAAGGAATCGTCATTGAGATTCAGGATGCCCATCACCAGCGGGCGGCGGGGAAAGGCGACGGCGCGGCCGCGGGTGCGAAGGATCATGCGGGTTCCTGCTTGTTCTGGGGGGCATTCTCTTTCACGCTCGCGCGAAGTTCAATCGCCATGAAGTTCATCGAATCTGTTTACGAGAAACTCCGCCGGCATCCCAAACGCATTGTCTTTCCGGAAGGCGACGATCCCCGCGTGCTTCGGGCGGCGCAGGTCTTTTACGAGGAGCAGCTCGGCGTGCCGGTGCTTCTCGGCCAGCGGGACGTCATCGAGCGCGTGGCTCTCACCGAAAAGGTGAGTCTCGACCACGTCGCGATCATCAATCCCGAGACGTCGTCCGATCTGCCAATTTTCTGCGAGCGCCTCGAGAAGCTCGATCGTTACAAGGGCTTCGGCGTTCGCGACTCCCGCGCCCTGATGGTGAATCGCAATTATTTTGCGGCCATGATGCTGCAATATGGCCTTGTCGACGGTCTGGTCGGCGGCGTGAGCAGCTACGGCGGCTCGCTGCTGCGGCCTCTCATTCAGCTCGTGAAGCGCTTCCCGCACGCGGACGTCATTGCCAGTGCGATGGTCGTTGCGCTGCCGAACTCGACCTACGGCGACGACGGCGTGCTTTTCTTCAGCGATTGCGGCGTCGTGCCCGATCCCACCATGCAGCAGCTTGGCTCCATCGCCGTGCAGACGGGCATGCTCGCCCGCCAGGTTTTCGGCCAGAAGCCGCGCGTCGCTCTGCTGAGTTTCTCGACCAAGGGCAGTGCGAAAACGCCCGCGACCGAAAAAGTGGCCGGCGCCGCCGCGATCGCCCGCGATCTCGCGACGAAGCTCAACTTTGACATGGCGGTGGACGGCGAACTCCAGGCCGACACCGCACTCGTGCCCGAACTGGCCGGCATCAAGCAGGTCGGCGGCCTTGTCGCCGGCAGGGCGAACGTCCTCATCTTCCCGGATCTGAACTCCGGCAACATCGCGGTGAAGCTCGTGCAGCATCTCGGCGGCGCGCGGGTTTACGGGCAGATCCTGCTCGGCCTCACGCGTCCCGCGGCGGAGCTTTCCCGCGGCACGCATCCCGACGAGATCGCCGCCGTGGCCGCGCTCGTCGGCCTGCAGGCGATCGAATACCGAAAACTTTATCCTACCGAGGAGTCGGCAGTCTGAAAGCGGAGGGATCTCTCTTGAACACGAGCACCCCCCGCGTTTTCATCGCCGCCACCGAGCAAAATGTCGGCAAGACGACCACGTCGCTCGGGCTCTACGCCACCTTGCGGGGGATCTTCAAGTCGATCGGCTTCATCAAGCCGGTCGGCCAGCGCTTCATCGACATCGAGGGCAAGCGCATCGACGAGGATAGCGTGCTCATCCGCGACACGTTCGATACCCAGATTCCGATCGAGGACATGAGCCCGATCGCCGTGGAGCCCGATTTCACGCGGCGTTACATTGAGGCGTCGAACCGCGATCTGCTCGAGCGCCGCATCCAGCATTCCTTCGATCGCGCGAGCTGGGAAAAGGAGTTTGCGATCATCGAGGGCACCGGTCACGCCGGAGTCGGGTCGGTTTTCGACCTTTCGAATGCCCGCGTCGCCCGACTTTTGCAGAGCAAGGTCATCCTCGTGACGACCGGCGGCATCGGCCGCCCGATCGACGAGGGGGCGCTGAATAATGCCCTGTTCGAGAAAGAGGGCGTCGAGGTGATCGGCGTCATCATGAACAAGGTGTTGCCCAGCAAATACGACTACATCGCCGACTTCGGCCGGCGTGGCTTTGCCCGGCTTGGCTTGGAGCTGCTGGGCGTGATGCCGCAGGAGCGCATGCTCTCGGAGCCGACGCTGATCGATGTCTGCGGCGTCATTCGCGGCGAAGTGCTGGCCGGAGGCGCTCTGCTACGGCGCCGTGCCGGCACCGTGATGATCGGGGCCATGCAGCCCGCGAACGTGCTCGATCGCCTCGAGGCGCGCACGCTGCTCGTCGTTCCCGGCGACCGGGAGGATGTCATCCTCGCGGCGCTGTCCCTCGTCGCATCGGCGGCGGAGAGCGAGGAGCACAGCCTCGTGGCCATCGTCCTGTCCGAATCCCTCATGCCCGGTCCCGCTGTGCGCGAAATGATCACGGCCGCGTCCCTGCCGGTGATCGCCTCGCCGATGGATAGCTACACGATCGCCAGTCGCATCCACTCGATGACGGTGAAGACGCTGCCCGGCGACTCCGAAAAGATCGACCGCATCCAGAGCCTCGTCTCCGAGCACGTGAACGTGGATCGCATTCTCGAGAAAATCGGCGTGAAGCGCTGATCTTTCCCGTGGGAGGCGCGCGGCTGTTTCTCCAAAGCCCGGCTTGCGCGCGGCCCGGCGCGGCTTACACTACGCGGGTTTGAACATGCTCAGGAAAATTCATCCGTTGGCGCTCGCACTTTTCGCCGTCACGCCGGGCGCATTCGGCCAGTCCCTGGACGCCTCCGCCGCCGCGGATGTCGCCACCGCCAAAGCAAACCACCTGCTGCATTTCGTGCTGGCGGGCGGCTGGGCGATGATCCCCCTCGCGATCCTTTCGGTGATCGCGCTGATGCTCATCCTCATCTACTTTTTCACGCTGCGCCGCGGGGCGATCGTGACCGGACGCTACATGACGACAGCCGACGCCTTGCTGCGCAAGGGCGACTACTACGGCCTGCTCGCCGTCTCGAACCGTCACGGCGAGGCGGTCGCCCGCATCATGCGCCGCACGCTGGATTTCCTGACGAAGAATCCCCGCGCCACTCTCGCGGATGCCCGTGAGATCGCCGAAACCGAGGGCACGCGGCAGGCTGCTGCCATCAACCAGCAGATCGTCTACCTCGCGGATATCGGCACGATTGCGCCGATGGTCGGCCTGTTCGGCACCGTCGTCGGCATGATCAAATCCTTCAGCGTCGTTGCCCTGGACGTGAATGCGACCAAGCCCATGGAGCTGGCGGCGGGCGTCTCCGAAGCACTCGTGGCCACTGCCGGCGGGTTGCTCGTGGGCATTCCCGCCATGGCCGCCTATGCGTTTTACCGCGGCCGCGCCCAGCGTCTCATCGCCGAGCTGGAGGCTGCGACCACGCAGCTGATCGCCCAGCTTGGCACGCACTACAAACCCGGTGGCCTGAATCCTCCGGAATAAGTCGAAACGACCACCCGCCCCCTGAGTGTCTTGCTATTTCGGATGAAGCGACTCCTTCTTTCCGCCGCCACGCTGTCCCTCGGTGCGGCGTCCCTTCACGCGCAGGAGCCCGAGGTGCGCCGCGCCCTCCCCGCTTCGGACAACACGCCGCCGCCCGTGCGTCGGGCAGAGCCGGTGAATCCCGAGAATTATCGGAATCCCGCGTGGATGGATCGAGTGCGGCCGGCGACTCCGGCCCGGCCCGTTCCGACGCCGCGCACGCCCGCTCCGCCGGTTTCCCAGGGCACTCCGATTCCTGTGGCGACGCCGATTCCCATCGCGACGCCCTTGCCGCTCGAGCCCGATCCCACCCCGGAGCCCGAGGCGACCCCGGAGGCCACGCCGACCGTCGCCGAGGAGTCCTCGGGACCGATCGCGCCCGCGCCCGCCGAGGTCGTGCCGGGGATGAATCGCTCGCTCACGGCCGGCAACGGTTTCTTCCGCCGCAAGATGTATGACATGGCGGTCTACGAGTATGAGAAATTCCTGATCGCCGAGCCCAATGCGCAGGGACGCGACGGGGCGCTGTTCCGATTGGGCGAGAGTCATCGCTTTCTCGGGAACGAGCAGGCCGCGCGCGACGCCTACCGCCGGTTGCTCGCCGAGTCGCAGGAAGGCGAGTTCGTCGGCTCTGCCGCCTACCGGCTCGGAGAGATTTTTTACGCGGAAGGGAATTATGCCGGCGCGCTCGACATGTTTTCGCGGGCGGAGGAAAACGCCGCGAGTGCCGAGGTGAAGCTGAGCGCCGCGTTCTACCAGGCGAACGCCCTCGACAAGCTGGGCCGCCGCCCTCAGGCTGCCGCGCGCTTTGCGAAGATCGCGAAGACCGAGGGGGACAATCCCTACCGCGACACCGCGGAATTCTACGTCGCGGAGGAACTGGCGCGCGTTGGTAAGAAGCCGGCGGCGTATGAGGCCTACGAAAAACTTTCGCGGACGGCGGAGAAGCCGCCGATGAAGGCCGAGTCGATGGTGAAGGCCGCTGCGCTTGCCGCGGAGCTGGGGCACGACGACAAGGCGAAGGAACTCTTCGATCAGGCGCTGGCCCTGCCGGCGATCGGCGATTGGGGCGGCGTGGCGAAGCTCGGGGTGCTCCGGCTCGCCTACGATGCCGGCCGCTACAAGGAAGTCGTGGCCGCAGCCGAGAAGGGCTTTTCCGATCTGCCGGCGGACGGTGTGCCCGAGGCGATGCTCATCACCGCGAATGCCCATCGCCAGCTCGGCGACTCGGCAAAGGCGCTCGCGCTCTATGAAGGCATCCTCAGCACCTATCCGGATTCGTCGTCCGCGTCGCAGGCGCGCTTTCAGCGGCTCGTGTGTCTCGAGGCCAGTGGCGCCGCGGATCTCGGGAAGCAGCTCGACGATTTCCTCGCCGTCAGCACGGATCCCCGCGAGCGCGCGCAGGCGATGCTTTTGAAGGCAGAGACGCTCTTCAAGACTGGCGACTACGCCGGCGCCGCCCCGCTCTACGCGAAGGTGCTGAAGTCCCCGCTGCCGGATCGGCTGCTCAATCAGGCTCGCTACAAGCTCGGCTGGTGCCAGCTCCAGACCGGCCAGTCCGACGAGGCGATCCGCACGTTCACCGATTTCATCGACGACAATCCGAAGAGCGACCTGCTGCCCGCCGCGCTCATCCAGCGCGCGATCGCCCGGCAGCAGACGAAGGCCTACGAACTCGCCCAGACGGATTTCGATCGCGTGATTTCCGATTTTCCGAAGGCGAAGGAGCGCGAGGTCGCGCTCCAGCAGAAGGCGCTCATTCTCGGGCAGCAGGAGAAATATGCGCAGATGGTCGGCGTCTTCGCGCAGTTCCTGAAGGAGTATCCCGAGTCCAAGGGGGTCGCGCAGGCGGAGTATTGGATCGGCTGGCAGGCCTTCGAGAAGAAGGACTACGCCGCCGCGCTCGAGCATCTCAAGAAGGCCCGCGAGCTCGATCCGAAGACCTTCGGCGAGCGCGCCACTCTGCGCATCGTGCTCGCTTACTACTCCAAGGAAGACCGCGCCGCGGTGACGGCCGAGGTCGACAAGGCGAAGCTCGAATCCCTGCCCGGAGAAGTGCTCGCCTGGCTCGGGATGCAGGAATTCGACGATGGCAATTACAAGAAGGCGGAGCAGTATCTCAGCTTCGTCGCCGCCCGCGGGGGCTCCGCCAGTCCCGATGCGCTCCTTGCGCTGTCGAAGGCGCGGCTCGCGCAGGATAAGTTCGAGGCCGCGCGGGACCCCATTCGCGACTACCTCGCTGCGGCCCGCGATCCGCTCAGTCGCGCGAAGGGTCTGCTCGCGTCCGCCGAGGTTTCGCTCGGCACGGGGAATTACGAAGACGCCAACAAGCTCGTCGAGGAGGCGATGCTCCTCCAGCCCGAGGGCCGCTACAATGGCGAGGCGCGGCTCCTTGGCGGCGAGGTGCTCATGCAGCGCGGCGACTTCAACGGCGCCGCCCGGGCGTTCATGACGATTTCCGTGCTCTACGACGATCCCGAGCTCACCCCGAAGGCCCTCAGGCGCGCCGCGGCCGCCTACAGGAAGGCCGGCAATTCCGCGGAGGCCGAGAAAGCCCTCGCCGAGCGGGCGAAGCGTTATCCGGACGCCGACGCGAAGAAGAAGCCTGCCGTGCAGCCGACGGCCGCGAAATCCGACGACACGTGAACGCCGAGCCCTCCGAGCCCTCCGCCGGCATGCGCAGCCTCCTGCGCTTCCTCGTTTTCGCCGGGGTGGCCGGCCTCGGCGTCGTGATTTTCTACGTCGCGCGGCAGGAAGGCGCGCGGAAGGCCATCGTCTCCACGCGTCTGCCCATGCTCGAGCAGCTCGACGGCGAGATCACCTCGCTCGTTGGCAACGTCGTCCCGTCGGTCGTCAGCATCTCCGCGAGGATGGACAATCCCGCGCTCAATCTCATTCGCCAGCTGCGGCAGCGTCTCGGCATGGAAGATCCCGACAAGCCCGAGCTCGGCTCCGGCGCCATCGTCTCCAGCGAGGGCCACATCCTCACGAACTTCCACGTCGTCTCGCGCGCGAATCGCGTGGACGTGCAGCTCAGCGACGGTCGCACGCTGCCGGCCCAGTTTCTCGGCGCCGACCAGCAGGCCGACATCGCCGTTCTCAAGATCGACGCCACCGGCCTCACGCCGCTCCGGTTTGCGGATTCGAACGCCGCGCGCGTCGGCCAGATGGTCTTCGCGGTGGGGAATCCCCTCGGCCTGCAGGAAACCGTCACGCAGGGCATCATCAGCGGGAAGGGCCGCCGCGCCGTGGCCGGCCTTGCCACCGATTTCTTCCAGACCGACGCAGCGATCAATCCCGGCAACTCCGGCGGGCCGCTCGTCAATGTGCGCGGCGAGATCCTCGGGATCAATAACGCCATCGTGCTCGGCAGCTCGGGCATCAGTTTCGCGATTCCGTCGAACGTCGCGTTGCGGGTTTATGACGACGTCGTGAAGCGCGACCGCATCTCCCGGCCGTGGTTCGGCGCGAATACCTGGCCGCTTACCGCGCAGATCGCGAAGGAACTGCACCTCGGCACGACGACCGGCAATTTTGTGGTGTCCGTCGTCGAGAATTCCCCGGCGGCGCGCGCGGGCATCGTGGCCGGCGACGTGCTTCAGGAGTTCGACGGCAGCCCCGTGCGCGACTCCGTCGATATCGTGAACCGATTGTCGGAATTGAAAGAAGGCGACCGCGTGAATGTCACCGTCTGGCGAGCCGGCAAGCGCCTGCAGATTCCCGTTGTCGTGGAAGGACAGCCCCTCCATTGAAGCGAGGTTTGTGATTGGCGGTTTGACACGGATCGAGCCGAGTTCTAACTAACCAAACCCTCCTATGTCCTCTTCATCCGCCACCACCCTGCCAAAGCCGCCCGCGGAGCGCACTTTTGTCGTCGCCGTCACCCTGCTCAGTCTCGCTGCGATCGTGCAACTCATCGCCGTCGCCGTCGCGCTCGCCGGGCAGATCGACTTCGAGAAAATCGGCCGTTCCATCGCCGGGCGCTCCGTTCCTGCGCCGGTGGCTTCCGTCGCTCCCGCTCAGCCCGACGCCGCCACCATGCAGCGCGCCAATGGCTTCATGAACGAGGCCCAGCAGTTCCGCGAGAAGGGCAATTTCGCCGGAGCGCTGCAGGCCGTGAGCGAGGCCGACCGCCTCGTGCCGAACAAGCCCGGCATCATGCTCCAGATGGCGTCCGACTACGTGCAGATGGGCAAGAATCCGGAAGCCATCGCGGTGTTGAACCGCATCGTCGCGGCTCCGCCCAGCGGCGATCCCGCCGATGAGGCCTTTCGCGAGCAGGCTCGCAGCGGACTCACCCAGCTTGGTGCTCCGGCCTCCGCGGGGCCCGCCACATCGGCGTCCGCTGCTCCGGCGGCGCCCGCGGCGGACAGCAACGCGATGCGCAGCGAGGTGGGCATCCCGATCGGATCGGTGATGGGGATCGTGAAGGCCGAGCTCGTCGACGCCGAGCCGGGCCGCAAGAACCTGCGCGTCGCCACAAAGGCGGATTCCAGCCAGAAGATCGACCCGCAGAAGTTTGTCGCCACCGTCGATTTCTACGAGCAGGACGACCACGGGCAGATCGTCCACAACGACGCCCCGCAGGTCAACGAATGGCTTTCCTATCCCGTCGACTGGGCCAGCGGTGAACCGGAGGTCAATCAGGTGAAATATCGCATGCCTCCCACCGATCGCGGCGACCTGCCGCCGCTGCAATACTACGGCTACGTCGT
The DNA here is from genome assembly GCA_036569045.1 of Chthoniobacterales bacterium. Lineage (NCBI taxonomy): Bacteria > Pseudomonadati > Verrucomicrobiota > Spartobacteria > Chthoniobacterales > Chthoniobacterales bacterium. The sequence continues at coordinate 16,632 of DATCRI010000026.1, forward strand.
CGCGATTTATTACAAGGGCGAGCTGCAGGACCAGCGAGCCGAGCCGGTGAGCCTGCTCGATCAGTTCGCTCCGCCGATCCACAAGGAATCGACCTCGGAATGAAGATCCTCATCGTTGACGACGAGCCGGGGGCCGCGGAGCGGCTTGCCGCTGCGGTCGTCGCGGCGGGGCTCGGCGAGGGGTTTGCCGCGACGAATGCCGAAGAGGCCGTTGCGGTGGTGAACGCGCAGGATGGCGTCGACGTCCTCGCGACCGATGTTTTCATGGACGGCGTCGATGGTTTCACCCTGCACGAGACGATGCGGGAATCGCTGCCCGACCTGCGGGTGATCTTTCTTTCCGAATACGACCTTTCCGAGCATGCCTCTCGCGTCGGCGGCTGGCCGGTGCTCGCCCGCCCGATCGATGATGCCGCGCTGATGGCGGAGATTCAGCGGCTGCTTCCGGAGCCCGCCGCCGCGGAGCCGGCTCCCGCGTTCGAGGCGGCATCGCTTGTCGGCGCCACCCTTGGCGCCTACCGCATCGACGCCCTCGCGGGGGAGGACCTCGATGGCGCCATTTACGCCGCGGTGCAGACGACGATCGGGCGCACCGTGGAGCTGCACGTGCTCGATCCGCAGCGCGCGATCGATCCCGCGGAGGTCACGCGATTTCTCGGCAACGCGCGCGCCAAGGCGAATGTGCATCATCCCGCGCTGCTCTCGGTCTTCGAGGCCGGCGAGAGCGACGGCTATTATTTCTACACCTCCGAAACGCGCCAGGGCCGCTCGCTCTGGCATCTCGGGCAGGAAGGGGCGACGCTGCCTCCGGCGGCGTTGCTCCAGCTCCTGCATACGGTGGCCGAGGCCATGGTGCATCTCGGCCAGGAGCATACCGCGCACGAGCCGCTCTACGCCGGCCACGTGATCGTCGATTCGCGCCAGCGGGCTCGTCTCGTGAACATCGCGACGCAGGAGTCGATGGGCAACACGCCGCGGGAGGACATGCGCGCCCTGGCTGCCGCGATCACGCCAGTCGTGCCGAATCATCCCTCGTCGGGCGCGATTCAGCAGCTCATTGCCGACATGGAAGCCGGGGCGATTCCCGTGCGGTCGTGGACGGCATTGATCTACGAAGTGAAGCGGTGCCTCGCCGCCGCCTCCTCGGGTGCGACTTCCTACAAGATCGACGCCGCCGAACGCGCGCAGATCGAGGCCGTGGCCAAGGCTCGCCGCCGCGCGAAGGGTTTCCGCAAGTTCCTCATCGTCTTCCTCATTCTCGGCACCATCACGGCCGTCGCCTATTATTTGATGGGGGGCCCGATTCCTACGTGGAAAAATTGACCGGCCGGGTCCACTGTTGTCTCCGTTTGCTGTTTCCCGAATGACATTTCGCCCTTCTCTCAGCCGCGCCGGTCTGGCGCTTTTTCTCGCGCTCGGCGCCCTGCTCGTTTTTCTGCCCCAGGCGGATGCCCAGGTGCGCGTCGACCTCGGCCTTCGTCGTTCGCTTTTCATCCGCTACGAGCCGGTGATTGCGACGGTCACGATCACGAATCTCAGCGGTCGCGACATCGAGCTGAATAACGTCGATAACCACAAGTGGTTTAGCTTCAATATTGTGAGCGTGCAGCAAGGCCAGGCCGATTCGCCGGTGCCGCCTTACAACGCGGACTACTCCCTCGATCCCGTCACCATTCCTGCCGGGCAGAGTCTCAAGCGCGCGGTGAACATCACGCCGCTCTATCCGATCACCGAGTATGGCATCTATCGCGTGCGGGCGACAATTTACGAGGCCCAGAGTCGCCGCTTCTATAGCTCGAATCCCCCGCTGAATATCGAGATCACCGAAGGTCGCACGCTGTGGGAACAAACGGTGGGCGTCCCCGCGAACCAGTCCACCAGCGATGGCGTGGAGACTCGCACGCTCACGTTGCTCACGCATCGCCTGCCGGACCAGACGCAGCTTTATCTGCGAATTCAGGACAAGGAAAGGGGCCTGATCTATTGCACCCACCAGCTCGGGCGCGTGGTGTCCTTCAACAAGCCGCAGGTCGAAATCGACGCGAACAACGACATTCACATTCTGCAGAACACGTCGCCGAGGATGTTCCTCTACACGAAAGTCGGACTGGACGGTAAGATTCTCGATCGCAAGCAATACTCCGGATCGACCGAGAGCACGCCGACCATGCGTCGCACGGTCTCGGGTGATTTCCGGGTGATGGGTGGCACCTTCCTCGATCCGAACCAGATCGCGGAGGAAAAGGCCGCGCCGCCGCCCTCGGTCTCCGACCGTCCCGTCTCCCTGCCGAAGCCGCAGTAACCCGTCAGACGGGCAGGCGATTCGTCGCCGCAAGGAAGGGCTGGATTTTTGCGAGGAGTTCGCGGAAGCCGTCGAAGGTGATCTGCTGCTGGCCATCGCTCCAGGCCTCGGCGGGATTCGGGTGCACCTCGATGAGCAATCCGTCGGCGCCCATCGCGACCGCGCCGCAGCAAAGGGCAATCACGAGATCCGCGCGGCCGCAGCCCTGGCTGGGGTCGACGATCACCGGGAGGTGGGACTCCTTCTTCGCAATCGCGACGGCGCCGAGGTCGAGCGTGTTGCGCGTGTAGGTCTCGAAAGTGCGAATGCCGCGCTCGCAGAGCATGACGTTCGGGTTGCCGTGGGCGAGCAGGTATTCGGAGGCGAGCAGCCATTCCTCGATGCGTTCGCTCAGGCCGCGCTTGAGCAGCACGGGCTTCCGGGTGCGGGCGCATTCGACGAGGAGTTGGAAATTCTGGGCGTTGCGCGCGCCGATCTGGAGGATGTCCGCCGTCTCGGCGACGTGCTCGACATCGCGCTCGCTGAGCACTTCGGTGATGATGCGCAGCCCGGTGCGTTCGCGCGCCTCGCGCAGCAGACGCAGACCTTCCTTGCCGAGGCCCTGAAACTCGTAGGGCGACGTGCGTGGCTTGTAGGCGCCGCCGCGGAGGATCGTCGCGCCGGCGGCCTTCACCGCCTCGGCCGTCGTGAAGAGTTGCTCGGCGCTTTCCACGGAGCATGGCCCGGCCATGAGGGTGAAATTCGGGCCGCCGACGGGAACGCCCGCGACGTCGATGACGGTGTCGGCGGGGTGCGATTCGCGACTGGCGAGCTTGTAGCGCTTTTGCACGCGCAGCACGCTCTCGACCTGCGGCAGCGACTCGAGCGACTCGAGCGTCTGGCCGGTGCGTTCGTCGCCGATCGCGGCGATGACGGTTTGCGCAACGCCGGTGATGGGCGACGGTTCGTATCCCAAGGTGCGCACCTCGGTGATGACGGTGTCGATTTCTTCACGGGAAGCGCCGGGACGAAGAACGATAATCATGATGAATTGCGGCCGATGGCCGGTTTATCTTGGGGTTCCCGCAAACGATAAACAACCCGGGCCGCGGGCGCCATCGAATCCGCGACCAGCCAGGAAGCAAATGACGTATGAATGAGAAAGAGACCGATGCCCGGATCAAAAGCCTGGCGTCCGAAGTGGCCGACGGCCGACAGGCCGAACTGGTGGAGGAATTGATCGAGACCGCCCTGCGGCTGGGGCGCGACAAGGCGAACGTGGCGGACCTGAAGCTCTTCAATCGCGCGATGCGGGAGATGCGCTACGCGGCGAGTGTGTTCGCGAAATACCAGGGGCGGCGCAAGGTCGCGGTCTTTGGGTCCGCGCGCACGCGGTCGGACGTGGACGAGTTCATCCAGGCGCGGGAATTTGCCCGGCGCATCGTTCAGGAAGGCTTCATGGTCATCACCGGCGGCGGCGACGGGATCATGGGCGCAGCGCAGCAGGGGGCGGGCGCGGAAAACAGCTTCGGGCTCAACATTCGCCTGCCCTTCGAGCAACGCGCGAACGAGACCATCCTCGGCGACAGAAAGCTCATCAACTTCAACTACTTCTTCACGCGGAAGCTGAACTTCATGAAGGAAACGCATGCCTTCGTGCTCTGCCCGGGCGGATTTGGCACGCAGGACGAGGGCTTCGAGGCCCTCACGCTCATGCAGACGGGCAAGTCGCAGATCGTGCCGGTGATCCTGCTCGACAAGCCGAACGGGCACTACTGGGAGACATGGCGGCGCTTCGTGGTGAACGATTTGCTCGAAGCCGGTCTCGTCTCGCAGAGCGATTTCAATCTCTTCCGCATCGTGCACGATGTGGACGACGCAGTGGCCGAGATCCTGGAGTTCTACCGCGTGTTCCACTCCTACCGCTGGGTGCGTGAGCGGATGGTCATTCGCCTGAATCGCCGACTCACGGCGGCGGCCGTCGAGTCGTTGAACGAAAAGTTTGCGAACCTGCTGGCGGCGGACCGCATCGTGCAGACGACTGCGCTGCCCGAGGAGATCGAAGACACGAAGGTGGCGGAATTGCCCCGGCTCGTGCTGACCCCGAACAAGCGCGACTTTGGGATGATTCGTCTGCTGCTCGACGCGATCAACGACGCGGAAACCGAGGCCGGGCCGCAGGCTCCGGGCGCCGAGAACGCGGTGCCGGTGCGGCAGAGCGACGCACCGCCCGCGAAGGTGAAGGAAGGCTTCTAACCGGCTCGATCAGCCGCCCCAGCGGCCGTTGACGACGGGCATGTAGTTCGTCGTGGGGCCGCCGGAGTAGTCGGTCTTGCCGATGGCGCCGATCATCTTCTTGCCGGTGGCGCGCTTCCAGTAGGCGCTCATGGTTTCGCCGGTGTGGCAGCCCCAGCTCTTGACGAAGGCGTCGCGCGTGAAGATGCCGCGGTGGATCTGCTTGAGCTGATCCTGGTGAAGGAACGCCTTCGAGCCGCTGTCGATCTCGTTGCTGTAGTCGAACATGAAGCACCGGCTGTTCGAGTGGCCGAAGAACTCGAAGTTCGCGATCTTTACCTGATCGCGGGGCATCCCGCCGTTGAGGTAGTTGATGACATCCTGGCCGCTGGTGATCCAGATGAGATTGATGCCGTATTTGTCGCGGACGGAGACGATGTTCGAGACGAGGTCCGTGTGGTCCTGACGTTCGCTGCGGCGGACGTAGGCCGGCTTGTAAACGAGCCAGGTGATCCGGGCGCCGGCTCCATATTGCTTGCGGAGCTGCTCGAAACGGACGCGGGCGGGACGAATGAAATTGCCCCACCAGCGATCATGCGGCGCAGCCTTGAATTTTTCCCATTCGATGAGAGACGGGCCGCCGCTGAGAAAGACGTATTCGCGATCCGCCTGAGCGCGCAGAGCGGGAGCGCTGAGCGCGAGGATCGCGAGAAGGAACAGGCAACGCAGATTCATGTCCCTATGATGAAAGGCAGGATGCGGCCGAAGGAAAGGGCGAATTTTTTCCCGGGATGGGATTACGCCCGCAGCCGGCGGAAGTGCAGCCAGTCGCGGGCGTCGCCGGGGCAATCCGTGGTGATGCCGTCGACGCCGAGCAGGCTGGCGTCGAGGACGACGGTTCGCCGGTTGAGCGTGTAGGTGTAAATCGTGCGTCCTTCTTCGCGCAGCGGCGCGAGCATGCGCGCGTTCAGGCCCGAGTGATACCGGAGGTCGATTCCGTCGACCCCGAGTTCGCGCACCCGGTCCGCCAGCCAGCGAGCGCGCTGGCCGCTCGGCACGTAGTGGTCGCCATAAAGCCAGAGAGCCTGACAATCGGGGAAGGCACGCTTGGTTTCGGCGATCAACTCCGCGTCGAAGGCGATGAACGTGATGCGATGGAGCGGGGCGCCCGCCATCGCGCGCGGAAGGGCGGGGCCGAGCGGTTCCTTGAGTTCCAGAACGAGGCGCTTCGCGGCGGGAAGAAGGGCGAGGATTTCCGGGAGGGTGGGGATCGACGGCGGCAGATCAGCCTTCGCAAGACTGCGGATGAGCCGGCGGTTTCCGAAAATCCGCTGACCATCCGCATCGTGGAACGCGACGATTTCTTCGTCGGCGGTGAGACGGAGGTCGGTCTCGATCGCGTCGGCCCCTTGTTGCCAGGCAAGCTGGAAAGCCGCCACCGTGTTCTCGGGAGCGTCGCGGGAGGCGCCTCGATGGGCGATGATGAGTGGAAATGGGGCCATGAAGGGTGCGGTTGGTCCGACGCTTCATGAGGAAACTCACTCGAAGCCAAAAAGTTTCCGATCCTTGATCAGATTCGTGATCTCCGGCGGGACGAGCTGCTCCCACGAGGTATCCTTGTCGCGAATCTTGGCGAGCACCTGACCGGAGGTGATGCCGAGATATTCGCGGTGATAGTTTTCCATCGGCCGGATGAACTGGTTGTCGAGCAAATGGCGGTAGAGGTGCCGGAGATTTGGCGCGACCTCGTATTGATCGGCCGTCGTGAGCGTGCCGTCCGGGGCGAGGAACGGATAGACGTAGAGCTTCACGCCCGTCTTGAAGAGGCGGCCGAGACCTTCGAGGATGCCGCCTTCGAGGTCCTGGTAATATTTTTCCTCGAAGATCTCCTGCAGGCTGGGCAGGCCGAGCGGCATGCCGATCATGCACTCGGTGTAGCGTTTGAGATAGTTGATGAGGCGGTAATATTCGCCGTAGTTCGAGATGAGCACGGTGCGCCCGAGGGCGGCGAGCAGGTCGATGCGATCGAGGAAATCGAGCAGGTCGAGTTCGCCCGAGCGGAGGAGATTCTGCATCGTGATTTCCATGAGGATCTCGGGTTCGGTGTCTCCCAGGCCTTCCTCGGCGAGAAACATCTGCCGGGCGCAGTCGAGCATGTCGTTGGTGACAAGCGTGACCGGGCGGAAGCTGCCGCGTTCGATGAGCAGAGGTTTCTTGTAGAAGGCGTCGGCGGCGTTGACGACCTCGCCGTCGGCGCGGAAGAGCGCGGCCTTCGTGAGGCCCTCGGTGACGAGCTGGAGCGCCATGATGCGGTTGTCGACCTTCGCGAAACTTGGGCCGCTGAACTGAATCATGTCCACCTCGATGCGGTCGGATGTGAGGTCGTCGAGGAGCGAGGCGATGAGGGCGTCCGGTCGGTTCGTGAGGTAGAACGCGCCGTAGATGAGGTTCACGCCGATAATGCCGAGCGCCTCCTGCTGGGCGAGGTTGCTGGCGTCGAGCATGCGGACATGGAGGATGATCTCGTTGACCGGGCCGCGGGGCTCGAGCTGGAAACGCATGCCGAGCCAGCCGTGAGATTCGTCGTGGCGACGGAAGCTGCGAGCGGCGACGGTGTCGGCAAAAGCAAAGAAACGGCGCTTCTCCCCGATCTTGGCGTCGAGCCGCTCGACAAGCAGGTCGAACTCGTGGTCGAGCATCGTGCCGAGGCGCTTGCGGCTCACGTAACGGCCCGAGGCCCCGTAGATGGCGTCGCTGAAGGTCATGTCGTAGGCCGAGATTGTCTTCGCGACGGTGCCCGACGCCCCGCCGACATGAAAAAATCGGCGGGCCACTTCCTGGCCGGCGCC
>DATCRI010000027.1 GCA_036569045.1 Chthoniobacterales bacterium
CTCGAGGCCATGCTCGCCGCCATCACCCCGCGCACCCGCCAGGTCTTCATCGCGAATCCCAACAATCCCACGGGCACGCTCGTCGGCCAGGCCGAGATCGACGCCTTCATGGCCCGCGTGCCGGATCACGTCGTGGTCGTGTTCGACGAGGCCTACTACGAATTCCTCGAGGACGCTCCCGACGTGCTGAAATACGTGCGCGAAGGCCGCAACGTCGTCGTCATGCGCACGTTCTCGAAGATTCAGGGCCTCGCCGCCCTGCGCATCGGCTACGGCCTCGCCCCCGCGAAACTCGCCGAGGTCCTCCAAAAGACCCGCCAGCCGTTCAATGCGAACTCCCTCGCCCAGGCCGGCGCGCTTGCCGGCCTCGCGGACGAGGAGCACATGCGCCGCACCCGCGAGCTCACCACCGAGGGCCGCAACTACTTCCAGGCCGAGTTTGCTGCGATGGATCTCGAGTTCGTGCCGAGCCACGCGAACTTCGTGCTCGTGCGCGTCGGCGACGGCGACGCCGTTTTCAGGACGCTGCTCCAGCGCGGCCTCATCGTCCGCGCCATGCGGAGCTACAAACTGCCGGAATGGATCCGCGTCTCCGTCGGCACGATGGAGCAGAACCGCCGCTTCATTGCGGAGCTGCGCGCCATCGATGCCGCCGGCGGCATCTCCCGCGGCGAGCTGGCGACCGTCTCGTAGTCCCGCGCGCATGCTCGTCGAGGATACCATTGCCGCGCTTTCCACGCCTCCGGGCGAGGGAGCGATCGCGGTGGTGCGGGTATCGGGCTCGGACGCTCCCACGATCATCGAGCGCGTTTTTCGGGGCCCCGCGCCGAAGCCACGGCGCGCGGTCCTCGGACGGATCGTCGATGCCGAGGGCGTGGTCGACGAAGTCGTGCTGACGACGTTCGCCGCCCCGGCGAGCTACACCGGCGAGCATGTCGTCGAGATCGGCTGCCACGGTGGCGTGCTCGTCTCGGCCCGCGTTTTGCAGACGGTGCTGGAAGCCGGCGCCCGGGCCGCCGGACCGGGAGAATTCACGCAACGGGCCTTTCTCAACGGCAAGATGGACCTCACGCAGGCCGAGGCCGTGATGGACCTCATCCGCGCCCAGACACCGCTCGCCGCCCGCGCCGCGGCCGAGCAACTCGCCGGGCGCATCGGCGCGGAAATTCTCGAGATTCGCGCGGCGATTCTCGACGTCGTCGCGCACGTGGAGGCCTACATCGACTTTCCCGACGAGGACATCGATCCCGACACGGGCGCCGCGCTGCTCGGGCGCATCGCCGCCACACGAGAGCGGATCGCCTCGCTGCTCGCCACTGCAAACGAGGGCCGCATCCTCCGCGAGGGCGTGCGTCTCGCCATTTGCGGCCGGCCGAACGCCGGGAAATCGAGCCTGCTCAATCGCCTTGCCGGCTACGACCGCGCCATCGTCAGCGCGACCCCCGGCACCACCCGCGACACCATCGAGGAAGTGCTGAATCTGCGCGGCATTCCGTTTCGCGTGATCGACACAGCCGGCCTGCGCGAGACGCCCGACGCTATCGAGCGCGAGGGCGTGCGCCGCGCGCGCGAAGCGGTGGAAGCCGCGGACGTGGTCCTGCGATTGATCGATGCGACCGACGCCGACGCATCAAATGACCCCGCCGTCGCCGACGGCGAAATCGTCGTCTTCAACAAATGCGACCTCGCCGAAGGCGCTCCTGGCGGCCTCGCGATTTCGTGTTCGACCGGAATGGGAATCGACGCGCTTGTGGACACGATCGCCGCTCGCGTGCGCACGGAGCCACTCGCAGGCCGCGACACGCTTGCCGCCGTCAATGCCCGGCATCAGGCCTGCCTTAAGCGCGCGGAGGCGGCTCTCGCCGACGCTACCGCCAAACTCGAGGCGGGCGAGTCCCCGGAATTCGTCGCCCTCGATCTGCGCATCGCCCTCGACGCGGCGGGCGAAGTCGTCGGCGTGGTCGACACGGACGACATTCTCGGCCGCATCTTCGGATCCTTTTGCATCGGAAAATAATGAGCCTCTACGACCTTCTGCGGCCCCTGTTGTTTCAAATGGATGCGGAGGCGGCGCATCACTTTGCCCTCGGCGCGCTGGAGACGGCGCCCGCGCCGTTCCTGCGAATGGGCTTCGGCGCCGCACCCGAGGATGAACGTATCGTCGCCGGCATTCGCTTTCGAAATCCGGTTGGCCTCGCCGCCGGCATGGACAAGAACGCGATCGCGCTGCCGGCCTGGGAAGCGCTCGGCTTCGGCTTTGTCGAAGTCGGCACGATCACCGCAAAGGCCCAGCCAGGAAATCCCCAGCCACGCCTCTTTCGCTTTCCGGAATTGCAGGCGCTCATCAATCGGATGGGCTTCAACAACGACGGTGCGGACGTCGTCGCGGCGCGCCTCGACCGGCTGAAGGCTTCCGGCCGCTGGCCCCGCATCCCCGTAGGCGTGAATCTCGGCAAATCGAAGGTGACGGAACTCGCGGACGCCGCCGCAGACTACCTGCACAGCTTTCGCGCCCTCCGCGACTACGGCGACTATTTCGTGGTGAACGTGAGTTCGCCGAACACGCCGGGCCTGCGCGAGTTGCAGGACAAGGACGCCCTCACGAAGATCGTGCGCACCCTCCGCGACTACGACCACGCGAAGCCGCTTTTCGTCAAGATCGCGCCCGACCTCACGCCACCGCAGCTCGACGCCATTCTCGAACTCGCCGCGACGGAAGATCTCTCCGGCCTCATCGCGACAAACACCACGCTCGACCACTCCCCGATCCCTGCGGAGCGAGACGAGACGGGCGGCCTGAGCGGAGCTCCCCTGCGCGACCGGGCTGCGGAAGTCACCCGTCATCTCTGCGCCGGCACAAAACGCCCGGTGATCGCCTCGGGCGGCATCATGGACGCCGCCACGGCCCGCGGCCGCCTGGAAATGGGCGCCGCGCTCGTCCAGATCTACACGGGCTTCGTCTATCGCGGTCCGGCCCTCATTCGCGAGATCGCGACGGCGGCTCGAACGAAGGGGAATTCGTCCCGATAGCGCGCAAGTCCTTCCAATTCCCAAAATTCTGTTAATTCTGTCCGAAGCTCATGACCGACTGGAAATCCCTCACGCTCACCCTTGGCCACTCTCCCGACCCGGACGACGCCTTCATGTTTTACGCGATGGCCGAGGAGAAGATCGATCTCCACGGCTTCAAGTTTCAGCACATTCTTCAGGATATCCAGACGCTCAACGAACGCGCGACGCGCGGCGAACTGCACATCACGGCCGTCTCGATCCACTCACTGGCCTACGTGCTCGATAAGTATGCGCTGCTGCCGAGCGGCGCGAGCATGGGCGACGGCTACGGCCCGATGTTCATCGTGAACTCCGGCGCCGGTCTGCCCGCAGACGCCACCGAGGAAGAGCGCCGGAAGTTTTTGCTCGGCAAAAAGATCGCGGTCCCTGGCAAGATGACCAGCGCCTTCCTCGCCGCGCAGCTCTTTCTCGGCACGTCATCCTTCGATTACGTGGTGGTGCCCTTCGACGAAATTTTCGAGGCGGTCAGCTCGGGCAAGGTCGACGTCGGCCTCATTATTCACGAGGGCCAGCTCACGTATTCCCGCGACGGCTTCGAGCTCGTTCTCGACCTCGGCGCCTGGTGGAAAGGCCGCACCGGCCTGCCCCTCCCGCTCGGCGGCAACGTCGTGCACAAGGACATCCCGCACGAAGTCCGGCTGGAACTCGCTGACGTCCTTCACGCGAGCATCGCCTACGGCCTCGAGCATCGGGCTCCGGCCGTGGATCACAGCATGAGTCACGCGCGCGGGATGGATACGACGCTCGCCGATGAATTCATCGGCATGTATGTGAACGACTACACGCTCGACTACGGTGACGCGGGCCGGCAGGCGATCCGCCTGTTCCTGAGCGAGGCCCACGCGGCCGGGCTGATCCCGAAGCCGGTCGAGCTGGAGTTCGTCGAATAGACGAACTCCGGATCAGGGCTTTTGCGCCGCCATGCGGGCGGTCGTCTCGTCGATCTTCGTGAGCAACGACTTGTTCGAGGCATCGAGCTGCGCGGCCTTCTGCCAGTAAAGCAAGGCCTCCGCGGTGCGATTGAGCGCACGATACGTGTCGCCGATGTGCTCGAAGACGACGGCGTCGGGCTGCGGCATGGCTTTCGCCGCGCGCAGGAGTTCGTCGAGCGCCTCGGCGAACTGGCCGCGCTGATAATGCAGCCAGCCGAGGCTGTCGACGTAGGCGCCGTTGCCCGGATCAAGGCTCAGCGCCCTGCGGATGAGCCCTTCCGCTTCGTCCAGATTCTCGCCGCGCTCGACCCACATGTAGCCGAGGGCGTTGAACGCGTCGGGATTCTTCGGATCGAGCTCGATGGATTTCTTGAAAAGCTCCGCCGCCTTGACGTTACGGCCCGCGAGCTGCGCCGTGCAGGCGTAATCGAAATAGAAAAGGCCGTTCAGCAACGACGGATCGTTAGCCGCCGCCTCCACCGCAGCATGCTCGAAAATGGTCAGCGCCTCGTCCGAATGCTTCGCAGCCGCCATGGCCCGCGCCTGCACATAGGTGAAGAACGGGACCTTCGGAAACAGGCGCCGTGCTTCCCCGGCGCGGGTCACGGCCGACTCGAATCGCCCCGTGTTCAGCAGCAGCATGAGGAGGTCGCGCTGCCGGACGAAGTTGTGCTTGTCGATGATGAGCGCCTGTTCGACGCCAGTGAGCGCCTTCTCCTGGTCGCCGCGGGCGTCGTAAAGGCGATAAAGCTGGTCGTAGGCCAGCGCGTCGAGGGGATTCCCGGCAATGACCTTCTCCAGCACGGGGATCGCCTCGTCCTTGCGACCGAGCTCGATCAGCGTGCTGGCCAGTCGCTCATTCACGCCAGGCAGGTCATCCTTGAGATCGAGTGCCTGGCGGTAAAATTTTGCCGACTTATCGAGCTGGCGCACGATGACGTAGTAATCGCCGATCCGGGCAAGCGATGCCGCATCGTTCCCATTCGCCGCGGCGGCTTTGTCGACGCAGATAGTGAGCTGGGCGCGCGTCTTCTCGCTCATCGACGCGTCTCCGTCCGCGGAGTTTGTCAGGAAATCCGCAAGCTGGAGCCAGTATTCCGACGTGGTCGCTTTGGCCTTGAGGGCTCGCACAATCGCCCGCGCACAGCCGGCGGAATCCGCCTGCGCCTGCGAAATCTCCCAAAGCGCCTCGTAGCCGGCAAATCGCGCCGGATCGACCTTGAGAGCGACCTCGGCATAACGCTCGGCCAGATCGGGCTTGCGCAAGTGGCGCAGATAGATCGACGAGAGCGCGAGGGCGGGGTCGGCATCATCCGGACGCGCCTTGATGGCGTCCTTCAACACACCGATAGCCTCGCTCGCTTCCCCGCGGCGCAAATAGTCGTAGGCAACCTCGATCGCGAGCTTCGTAAAGCCCGGATCAATGGTCAGCACCTCACGGTAACTGGCCAGCGCTTTTTCGGGGCCGGCACTCTCTTCCTCGAAGACGCCCGTGACGAAATGCGCCATGGCATCAGCCTGGCGCTCGGCTTTCGGGTTGAGGTGGTAGGGAGCAGGCGCTCGTTCGCCTTCGTCGAACAGATAGTCCGTCGATGAGGCGACGGCCAGATGCAGATTCGCGGCCGGGGCTAAAATCCCTGCGACGAGCCACCGGAGGGTGGGCGTCGCACGGAGCCGGACCGCGAATTTCATGCGGTCACGATAGCGTTTACGACTTGTAGCGCAACCGCTTCTTGTGGCGGTTGAGTTTCATGCGCTTGCGGCGCTTGTGTTTGGCGATCTTCGCCTTTCTTTTCTTCTTAATCGAGCCCATGCGATACTTCTCTTAGTAAACTACTTTGTTCAAGGGGTATTCAATAATACCTTCCGCCCCGAGAGCCTTCAGCTTCGGGATCATCTCCCTGACGGTCTTTTCATCAATGACTGTTTCCACCGCCACCCAGGTTTCCTGGGCCAGGGGCGAAACTGTAGGATTTCGCAGGGATGGCAGCGCCTCAAGCAAATTCTTCAGGCTTGCTGCCGGAAGGTTCATCTTGAGACCGACGAGATCGCGCGCGGCGAGGGCGCCCTTGAGCAGCAAAACGAGGTTCTCCATCTTCGCGCGCTTCCATTCGTCGGTCGACGAAGCGGAGTTCGCGATGAAGACGGGATACGACTCCATGAGCGTCTCGATGATGCGGAGTTTGTTCGCGCGCAGCGAGGAACCGGTCTCCGTGATGTCGACGATCGCGTCGACAAGATCGGGAACCTTCACTTCGGTGGCACCCCAGGAAAATTCAATGTCCACCGTGACCCCGCGGGATTCGAAGAACCGGCGGGTGAGGCCGACGGCCTCGGTGGCGACGCGCTTGCCGGCGAGATCCTCCGCGCATTTGAACGGGGAGTCCTCCGGCACGGCAAGAATCCAGCGCGTCGGCATCGCGGTCGCCTTGCTGTAGGGCAGCTCGGCCAGCGCCTCGACCTTGGAATCGTTCTCGGCGACCCAGTCCTTGCCGGTGATGCCGCAGTCGAGATAGCCGTGCTCGACGTAGCGGCTGATTTCCTGCGCACGGAGCATGCGAATCTCGATCTCGGGATCGTCGATCGACGGACGGTAGGATCGTTTCGAGCCAGAAATGGTGAAGCCCGCTTTCGCGAAAAGGTCGATGGTCGCGTCAAGCAGGCTGCCGGATGGCACGCCGACGGTGAGGATTTTCTGGCTCATGATACGGAAAAGGCGGATTGGGGGAGACGCTTATAGCCTCGCGGACGATGACCCGCAAGCACCGGAGACGGACAATTCCTCGGCTCCTTACGGCTGCCAGGCGACGTGACCGCGCTGCTGCATGAGAACCGCGCCCTCCGGGGCCGCACCCGCCGAGGGATCGGCCGGCACTTCCGCAAGCGTGACAAGCGGATAACGCGTGCGCCCCGTGCTGTCGGGCGCAACGCCCACGGCCGTCTCGAGCGATTGCATGCCCCCGCGGAGCGCGCCGCCGGCATCCTTGAACGCCGGCACCGTCTCGAAGCTCCCGGGCCTGGCAACCTGCGCGAGCCAGAAGACCGACGCCGCCGCAATGAAGCCGGAGGCCAGCCCCGCCAGCACCCCGAGGCCCTTGTTGGCGAAATCGGGCTTCACGCTCCGATAGCTCGGCCCCTTGAGTCGCACGACGAATCCGGCCACGAGCACGCCGAGCCCGTAGAGCGCGATGAAGGATGCAATCGCCACCCAGCGCGGATCGAACGTCAGGCCGCCGGAAATCTTCTCGGTCCAGGGCTGCCAGTAACGAATGGCCACGAGCACGCCGAAAAGATTCGCGAGGAGGTAGCGGACCTCGACCGAGGCGCCCTGCCGCCAGCCATTCCAGGTCCGGTAAAGCAACGGCGCCAGCGCGAGCACCAGAATGGAGATTTCGATCGAATTCATGACGCCTGGATGACCTCGTCGACCGTCGTGATGCCCATGAGCACCTTCTCGGCCCCATCGTAACGGAAGCTCTTGAATCCGCGCTCGAGGGCGAGCTGACTGACCGTCGCTTCGTCGGCATTCTCGCCGATGATTCGGCGAAACTCATCGTCGAGCACGAGCAGCTCGAACAGGCCCGTGCGACCGCGAAAGCCGGTGCCGAGGCAGGCCTCGCAACCCTGCGCGGCGTAGAGCGGCGTGCCGGGCTCGAAACTGAACCCGACGCTTTCGAGTTCATTGCCGACGGCAGGATATTCCTGCCGGCACTCGGGACAAAGCACGCGCACAAGCCGCTGCGCAATGACCATGAGCAACGCGGAGGCGATCTGATAACGTTCGATTCCCAAATCCTGCAGGCGCGAGACCGTGCCGATCGCGTCCTTCGTGTGAAGAGTGCTGAGGACGAGGTGCCCGGTGAGCGCGGCCCGCACGGCGACGGCAGAGGCCTCGGTGTCACGCATCTCGCCGATGAGAATGACGTCCGGATCCTGCCGGAGAATGGAACGCAGGCCCGCTTCGTAGGTGATGCCAGCGCGCGGGTTCACGGCGATCTGCGTGGCGCCATCCAGCTCGTATTCGGCCGGATCTTCGATCGTCATGATGTTCAATCGCGTCGCGTCGAGCTGGCGCAGCGCGGCATAGAGCGTGGACGTCTTCCCCGAGCCGGTCGGCCCGGTCGCGAGGATCATTCCATTCTTCGAGTGGATGACATTCTGGAAGGTCGAGAGCATCTCCTCGGACATGCCGAGCGAAGTGAGATCGAACACCCCACCGCGGTGATCGAGCACGCGAATGACCATCTTCTCGCCATAAATCGAGTTGGCCGTGGCCACGCGGAAGTCGACCTCACGACCGTCCGTCCGCACGCGAAACTTTCCGTCCTGCGCGCGGCGTTTTTCCGCGACGTCGATCTCGGCGAGCGACTTCAGGGCCGTGACGACGCGGATGCCATCCGACGCCTGGAAGGACATCCGCTCGTGCAAAATGCCGTCGAGGCGGAAGCGAACGCGGTAGGCGTCGCTCGTCGGTTCGATGTGAATGTCACTCGCTTTCTCGAGCAGCGCCTCCTCGAGGACCTCGCTGGCGTTGTCGAGGCCGGAAGCCAGCTCCCCGTCACCTTTGATCGCGATGGATTGTCGCTCGGTATCGAGAAACGTGAGGCCCTTTCGCGTGGATCCCTTGCGGGCGAGATGGCGTGCAGGGTCCAGCGCCTTGGGAACGCTGAAAGGAAACGCCATGCCCGTGCCGCTGGCGACAGGCGCCGGCGCAGCCTCGGCGGCCGCCCGGGCTTTCAGTTTGTTCGCCCGCGCCTCGGCGAGTTTTTGCTGGGTGCCCAGCGTCGCGAAATAGGCCGCAGCTCCCACGCCGGGGAGAAGCAGCGCGGCGAGCGTCCAATACCGGGGCTCCGCGTGGCGCTCGTAAAGATCTCGTTGCACGGCCTGCAGGCTCCGCATCCACACGCCGCTGAAAATCAGCAGGCCCAGCAGAAGCAGCTCGAAATTCCAGCGATCGCCGGCGGGAAGAGTGGCCGCGTCGGCCGAGGCGGTGATCGGCGCGGAATTTCCACCCACCGCGGAAGCCGGAGCCGTCGTCGACGCATTTTCCGGATGCTCATCGACGGAGACAACGGTCGTTTCCCCCGACGCACCGTTTGCCGAGGGAAAGCCGGCGGGCGCTCCCGACGCCGTGGTGGAGGCGGCCGACCCGGCCGCGGAAACCGATCTTCCGTCGATGCTGACGATCGAGCTCAGTGGATAACGGATGATCCCGCTTTCCACCTGCACCGAGATAAAATCCTCAGTGCGCGCCACGATATGGGCGTCTGGTTCCTGATGCCCGTTCGTAAAGACGATGTGCTCTGCATCGACGGGAAGAAGGGTCGCGAGGAGAACTGCGCCGACCGCAAGCCCGTAGCCGTTTTTTCCCACGCGAACCACGGGCGGATCAAATCATGTCCGCAAGCCCGGTCAACCTCATATTCCGGCGTTGATCCCCCAATCTTCAAGCCGAGGGCGGCAACCGGCGTAACTCGCGCCTCCGCATGACTCCGAATGCGACGAAATACGCGATGATTGCCGCTGGCACGGCAATGGCCAGCGACCCGACAAGGAGCGGCAGACCGATATTCAGGAATGTCGTCCATTGCAGGAGCTCGGCAACTTTGACGTGGTGGAAGGCGATCTTCGGCGGCAGCCGATGCGGATGGTTGAGCAGCCAGAAACCGATGTCGTATTCCATCCGAAGGAGAAACGGCCAGAGCGGTGTGACGACGTCGTGCAGGCTCACAGAAATCACCGCCGCGATCTTGCTGCATCGCGCCAGCCACGCCGTCACCAGCGAAAGAAGCGTCTTCACGCCGAAAAGCGGCGTGAAGCCAAAGAACATTCCGATGGCCACGCCCCCGGCGATCGCATGCGGCGTATCGCGCAATTCCAGCAGGCGCCGGAAGAGCGAGCGGATATGTTCGATCAATTTCTTCACGGGAGCCTCGCAACCAACCAGCGGAGACGACGCTTTTCCAGCATTGAATTTTTCTCGCCCGAGGATAACCTTGTCGGCTTGGCGCGATGAACTCCGGCACGGACGACTTTGACTTATTCGACGACCAGCCGACGGGGTTTTCCCGCTGGCTGCTTCCGGCGCTGGTCATTTCCCTGCTGCTGCATGCGCTGCTCCTTCTCGGTCTTCGCGAGGTCGCCTTCCGTCCGTTCGGAGAGGTGAAACCCGAGCCGCCCCCGACGATGATCAAGCTGCAGAGCATCAAGCTCGATCCTCGCGTGCTCGAGCCCACGATCGACAAGACGACGAAGCCGGCCGCCGCGCCCCAGGCCCTGAGGCTGCCGAAGGAAAAGGCGTCCTTCGCCGCCATGATGGCCGAGAATGCCGGAACGCCGGCGGCTCCGAAAATCGAGAATCCCATGCTGGCCGAGAAGCCGAAGGTCGAAGCGACCAGCTACGAGCGCACCGTGCAGGATGCCGAAAGCGGCGGTGTGAAGAGCGTCGCGAAGGAGCTCGACCAGGTGCGGCAGGACATGCTCGCGGAGAAGCCGGGAGTTTCCGGGAAGCCCCTGCTCGATATCGCGAGGCCCGACGTCGATTCGGGCGGCTCTCCCGCGAAGCAGGGCGACATCGCCGGCGCATCGACGCCCGGGTTCAGCAATCTCGACGATTTGCTCGCGCAGACCGGTCCGCTTTCCAAGGAAACCGCGCCCATCCGCATGGATTCCGACGTTCTCTACGCCTACGACAGCTACCAGCTCGAGCCCGGCGCCGTCGCCAGCCTTGAAAAGCTCGGCGTCATCATCCAGCGCAACCCCCAGCTCATCTTTTCCATCGAGGGCCACAGCGATTCCTCCGGCGACGCCACTTACAATCTCCAGCTCAGCCAGCTGCGCGCGGAGTCCGTCAGGAACTGGCTCGTGCAGAACATGGGCGTGGATCCCACGCGCGTGACCACCCGCGGCTACGGCTCCACCCGACTCATCGTGCCCGCCACGGATCCCTTCGACCAGGCGCGGGAAAGCGCCAACCGTCGCGTCGAAATCGTTCTTCACGACCGCGAGACGCCCGCGTCCCGATGAGAGCATATCAGCCTGGCGCATCGATGGTCCCCCCCTACAAAGAACGAGTTTTGGCCGAAGCCGCGCGCGAGCTCTCCGAGAGCACGAAGAAGCGCCGCGACGACTGGCTGCCGATCTTCAAGCGCTTCCTGAAACTCGAGGAGCATCGCCTGCGGATGTGGCACAATGCCGGCGGCGGTGGTCGCGAGATTGCCCGGCAGCGCGCCGATCTCATCGATATCGTCCTGCGCGAACTTTTCGAGAACATCACCGACACCGTCGGAGACAAGCCCGGCAAGGAACGGCTCGTCGTCGCCGCGTTCGGAGGCTACGGCCGGCGCGAGATGAATCCCTTCAGCGATGTGGACATCATGTTCCTCATCGAGCGCGGCAAGCCGAGCGAGCAGCTCGAGAACATCATTCGACAGACGCTCACCGGCCTCTGGGATCTCGGCTTCAAGGTCGGGCACTCCACACGCTCGATCTCGCAGGCCGTGAAGGCGGCCAACGAGGACATGATCACGAAGACCTCCATGCTTGAGTGCCGTTTCCTCCTCGGCGAGCGTGAGATTTTCAACGATTTCAAATCCCGCTTCGAACGCGACTGCCTGGACGGGAAGGAGGACGCCTACATCCGCTGGCGGTTCCTCAGCCAGATCGAGAATCACAAAAAATACGGTGGCACCATTTTCGTGCAGGAGCCGAACGTGAAGAATGGCGTCGGCGGTCTGCGCGACTACCAGAATCTGCTGTGGATCGCCTTCGTCGCCGAGCGGCTGAACAGCACCGCCAAACTCGCCGAGCGCAAATTCCTTCGCGGCTCCGAGCGGCGCGCGCTCGAGAAGGCCTACGACTTCCTCCTGCGCGTGCGCACGGAGATGCACTACATCAACGGCCGCCCGATCGACGGCCTCACGCTGCAGCTCCAGGGCAAGGTCGCCACCGCCTTCAACTACCCGCAAAAGCACATCCTGCGCCGCTGCGAGGCGTTCATGCGCGACTACTACAGCCACACGCGCGAGCTCGCGCAGATCACGACATCCGCCCTCGAGCGCCTCGACACACGTCCGCCGAACGCCCGCCCGACCACGATTCTTTCGATGATCGGAAGCAAGCCGAAGAGCGTGAAGTTCGACGGCTTTGTCGCCCGCGACGGCCGCATGTTCCCGATCGCTCGCGACGTTTTCAACGAGGACCCCGTTCGGCTGCTGCGCGTCTTCCAGCACGCCCAGAAGCGCAAGCTGGAGCTCAGCGCCGAGCTGCGCGACCTCATCCGCCGCCGCCTCCTGCTGATCGACCGCACGTTCCAATACGCCCGCGCCAGCCGCGAAATTTTTCTCGATATCCTGTCGCACAAGGGCGAGGTCGGCCGCATCCTCCGCGCCATGCACGACGTCGGCGTGCTCGGTCGTTTTCTGCCGGAGTTCGGTGCGCTCACCTGCCTCGTGCAGCACGAGTTTTTCCACCGCTACACCGCCGACGAACACACGCTGGTCTGCATCGAGAAGCTCGATGGCCTGCTCTTCGCCGAGGAACGCAAATTCGCCGGCTATCGCTCGATCTTCCAGAAACTCGAAGACCCCGCGATGCTCTACCTCGCGGTGCTTCTTCACGACGTGGGCAAGGCCGCCAACTCCCGCCACCACGAGGAGGAAAGCGCCATCCTCGCCCACAAGGTCGCCCGCCGCCTGCAGCTCTCGTCCGAGCGCCGCCAAATGCTGATCACGCTCGTCGACGCACACTACGAGATGTCGCACACTTCGCAGACGCGCAATCTGGACGACCCCGCGACCACCGCCGAGTTTGCAGCCATCGTGGGGAGCCGCCGCAAGCTCGACGCCCTCATGCTTCTCACGCTCGCCGACGGCATGGGCACCAGCGACCAGAACTGGTCGGACTGGAAGGAATCCCTCGTCTGGATGCTTTACCGCAAGACCTCCGAATATCTCGAGATGGGTCCGCGGTGGGCCGAAGAGGGCCGTGACGCTCGCGAATCCCTGCTCGAGAAAGTGCGCAGCCTGCTTCCGAAAAATTTCGCGGAGGAAATCGCCGCGCACTTCGACTACATGCCGGAGCGCTACTTCCATGCGTTCGACGCCGAGAAAATCGTCGGCCATCTGCGGTTGTTCCGCACGTTTTTCGAGCGCCGGAACGACGCGATGTCCGCCCTCGCCCCCGCATTTCAATGGATCGATCACCCGGCGATGGGTCACTCCGAGGTATGGGTGTGCGGCTGGGACCGCGAACGCCTGCTCGAGCGCGTCGCCGGCGCCTTCCTTTCGGCGAATATCAACATCCTCAGTGCAGACATTTTCACCCGTGGCGACAACCTCGCCCTCGACATCTTTCGCGTCTGCGACTCGCGGAATCTGCCTGTCAACAGCGTGCGCGACCACGAACGCGTCGAGACCCGCCTCCTCGACTCCCTGCTCCACGAGGAATACGACTTCACCCCGCTCTTCGGCGAGCCCAGCCGCCTCCGCAGCTACCGCCTCTCGCAGGAAGCCGAGCTGCCCACGCGCATCGTCGTCGACAACGAGGCCCATCCGTTCAACACGATCGTCGAGATTCAGACGCCCGACCGCCTCGGCCTGCTCTACAGCCTCCTGCGCGCCCTTGGGAGCATTGGCATCACCATCCAGACGTCCCGCATCACCACCGAGATGGAAGTCGCCATGGACACCTTTTACGTGACCGGCCGCGACGAGAAGAAGATCCTCGATCAGGGCGCGATCGAGCGGCTGCAGCGGCTGCTCCAGCGAGCGGCCGCGCAGGAGCGCCACCCGTAACCTCCCGCCGTGATCCCGCGGCATTTTCCGGCGCTTTTCCTTCGCCAATGCGGCCACGGCCTTACGCGGCACCCCTTTCTCCTCCTGCTGAACATCGTGAGCATCGCGCTCGGCGTGGCGGTCTTTCTCGCCATCCAGATCGCGAACCGTAGCGCGACCGCCAGCTTCCGCGCCGGCATCGACCTCGTGGCGGGCCGGGCAAATCTCGAAGTGCGCGGCTCGCTGGACGAGACGCTCCTGCCCCGCATTGCCGCTCTCCGCGGCGTGCGCGCCGCCGCACCGCTCGTCGAGGGCGTCGTTTCCCTGCCCGGCCATCCCGGCGAATACCTGCGCATCGTTGGCCTGGACCCCTTCAGCGGCGAAGACCTGCGCACGTTCGAACTGCTTGGCGCCGATCGACGAAGACTCGATTTCGAGGCGTGGCTTCGCGACCCGAACGCCATCGCCATTTCGCGGGAGTATTCCGAGCGCGTGCTGCCGCAGGTGGGCAGTCCGATCCGCGTGCTCGCCGGCGACACCTTCCATTCCTTGCAGCCTCGCTTCGTCATCGAGCCCGCCGCCGCAGCGGCGGCCGGCGACTCCCGACTGGCGGCAATGGACATCGGCTGGGCCCAGGAACTTCTCGAGCAACGCGGCCGACTGAGCGCCATTCTTCTGCTCGTCGATCCCGAGCAAGTAGACGCCATCACCGCAGAGATTCGTCGTCTCGTGCCGGCGGACGTCGACGTCGCCCCGCCTTCGCAGCGCAGCAACCAGATCGAGTCCATGCTCGGCGCCTTCCAACTCAATCTCACCGCGCTCAGCCTCGTCTCCGTCCTCGTCGGCGCGTTCCTCATCTTCAACACGATCTCCGCTTCCGTCGTTCGTCGGCAGCGGGAGATCGGCATCCTTCGCGCGCTCGGCGCTACCCGTTTGGAAGTCCGCCTCCTCTTTCTCGGGGAAGCCGCCGTCTCCGGCCTCCTCGGGACCGCCGCGGGGATCGCGATCGCTCTGCCGCTCGCCTCGACCCTCTCGGCGCCCATCGCCCAGACCGTCCGCACGCTCTACATTCTCACGAGCATCGATCGACTCACGCTCGCGCCGTGGCAGTTCGTCGAAGCCGCCCTCGTCGGCCTGGGCACCGCATTGCTCGCCGGCTGGGTGCCGGCCAGCGAGGCCGCCCGCGCGGATCCCGCCCGCGTGCTGCACCCCGGTAGTGCCATCGAGCGCTTCGCCTCCGTGCCGCGGCGCTGGCTTCTCGTTGCCTTCGCCTGCCTCGCCGGCGCCGCCGGCGCAGCCTGGAGCACGCTGCATTTTCACCTTCCGGCGCTCGGCTTTCTCAGCGCATTCGGCGTGTTGATCGGGTTCTCGCTCATCGTGCCGGAGGTCGTTCTTGCCACCGCGAGGGCCCTCGGGACGAGCCCGCGATTCCTCCGCCTCGCCGCGGGAAATCTCGCGCAATCCGTCCATCGCAACGCCGTCACCATCGCCGCCCTCGCCGCCGCCATCGCCATGACCGTGAGCATCTCCGTCATGATCCATTCCTTCCGCGCGAGCGTGACCGATTGGATCGATTCCACACTCGTCGATGACCTCTTCATCAGCCTCGCCGCCAACGAACCCGGCCCGCTGCAAGGCCAGCTCCCCGCGGAAGCTCTCGACTGGGCCCGAACCCAGCCCGGGGTGGAACACGTCGCCACCCGCGCCGACACCGCCACGAGCTTTCGAGGTCAACGCGTCGAGCTCGCCGTCGTCACCGGAGAACGCGAATCGACGATGCGCTTTCTCGGAGGGAATCCGGCCGGCGATTTTCGCGCCTATCTCGAACCGGACACCGTCGCCATCTCGGAGCCATTTGCGAATCGCTTCCAACTCCGACCCGGCGACACCGTGGAACTACTCACTCCCGCCGGCCCCGCCGCTTTTCGTGTCGCCGGAGTCTTTCAGGACTACGCCCGCAGCAACGGAATCCTCCTCATGAAGCAGGCCGACTACGCCCGGCACTGGAGTCCGATCGGCGCACAATCCCTCGCCCTATCCGCGAGCCCTGCCACCGATCCCGCAGCCATCGGCGACGCCTTTCGCGCCCGATTCGGCGATCAGGGTCAGTTCTCCATCTCCTCGAACCGCGCGCTCCGCGAGCGCATCTTCGACATCTTCGACCAGACCTTTGCCGTCACTCTCGTCCTGCGCGCCATCGCCATTCTCGTCGCCGCCGTCGGCATCACTCTCGCCCTGCTGATCCTCGCCGCCGAGCGCGAACGCGAAATCGGCGTCCTGCGGGCAATCGGCGCCTCCCGCGGCCAGATCGTTGGGCTTTTTCTTGGCGAAGCCGGCCTCATCGGCTCGATCGCCAGCCTCATCGGCATCGTCTCCGGCATCAGCCTCTCGATGGTGCTCACCTGGGTAGTGAACAAGGCGTATTTCGGATGGACCATCCAGCTCAGCTATCCGACGACACTGCTGGTCTTCACGCCGCTCTGGATCGTCCCCATCGCCATGATCGCGGCCATCCTGCCGGCGTGGCGGTCCGCCCGCATCCCGCCCGCGACAGCCGTGCGCTTCGAGTGAAGGGCAAGCCCGCGCCTTGACTCAGCTCCGGAACATGCTACCAATCCCGGTGCCACCAATGCGGGTATAGCTTAGTGGTAAAGTTCCTGCCTTCCAAGCAGGCCATGCGGGTTCGATTCCCGCTACCCGCTCTCTTCTTTCTTCTCGGTGTGAGTTCGCGGATAAATTCCCGGTTTTCATCAATCTGCGGCAATCCGCATCAATCGATGACAATTGTCGCGAGTTTACTCTGTTGCCGGGCGTCAATTGACGCGGCCAGGTCGTCAAATTGACGGACCATAAATATCCGATATTCTTTCAGAACTTCCCGATTCCGTGCCGTCGCTGGCCTTCATTTCTCGATCGTGGTTGCGATTGCCCGGCGGGCGAGAGCTGATGATGATTCCGCACAGGTCCTCTTAGCCGGATTTCTCCAATTTTAGGATGCTTTCGGACGCAGGGTGCGCGGGCGGAAAGTGCGAACAGTAGAGCTTGGAAACATGCTCCCACACGGATTTCCGCAAACGCGTCAGCTATCGCCGCAAGTATGTTGCCGAGGAGGGAAATACCGCGTTCTTACTCTGAAATATGACGAAAGTAACGTCAGATGTCCTAAGGAAGGGGCGTAAACCAAGCATCCTCTGCGATATTGCCAGCGACTGCATTTCGCTTGGCTCGCTGTAAATCAGGATCAGGATCGATCGGCCATCGCACAATATCTGCATGAAAATCAGGTGGTTCTGAAGAAGTCACGTCTAGGTGTTCAATCCTGATACGCCCGACGTGGGCATTTCCAATACCATGCAAGTTCCTGTTGCCTGCGGCGGCTTGCGCCGAAGCCCAGAGCTGATCGGGACTCAATTTTAGTGCGCGAGTGATCGAGGTCTCATGGTCTTGGTTAGGAAGGAACGCAGGGTATTTGACTCTCCCCGTAGTTTTGGCGACCCAAGTAGAAGATACAATAGCCCGAGCGGCGACCTCGCAGTCCAAGACCTCTTCAGTCAGACCAGACGAAAGCATCTATCGTCAGACGTTGATTCGACGCAGCCCGTAATCGATGTCTATCGGCATTGAGAACCCGTCGAAAACGGTTACGCCATACCATTGATCAGTGCCATCCATCCCTGTATACGCCAAGCGGCCGGATGGGCCAATGCTCACGGAAAAAACACGCCGATAGCCTTCGTGCCATTCGAACGAAAGAGTGCCGCTTGGTTCGGCGGTAATTTCTGGCATTGGTCGACTCTCATCGAGCGACGAAATAAAATCCTCCGCTATCCTGCAAACCAACTTCGAGACGGGAAGAGCACTTCCGCCGTCCCAACCAAATTCTGAACACTCTGATACGACCTCTGCAAGCTCAGTGAGAACTTGGCTCCGGCCACCAAAAAGGGCAACCGAACTTTCTTCGCTTGCGAACACGGCTTCAATCGAACTGCGGACTATAGAGGCCTCGTCAGAAACAGCAGAGGTGCACCTCACAGACGGCCGCATGCAGGCCATTCCAGTTGCCGCCATCGCAGCCATCAACGAAATAGGTTCAGGCATTGGTTAGATAGCATGCCACGAAAGATTGAGTTTTTCAATAATCGAAGCGAGTCGTAAATTTTCCAGATTTCGTCAGAATCGGGCGGCAGGCGATGGAGCCTGAAAGTGTTGATGTCTAGGATGACCCACAACCCCTCCGCTTCAACAAATTTATCTGTGGCCAAAGTAATGTGAGCCCTGAATTGCTGGTCGGCTGTCATCGTTTGCTTTTGAGAGACGAAACCAGTAAAAGTAAGATCTGTGTCTCGTGGGATTTTCGGGCAAGTAAGCAGAAAATCGTCCAAATCGGTTATGCCATTCTCAATCGGAAGACAGAAGCGATTAATGAATCGAAGTCCCACCCTCCGGACAAGCACCGGCGTAGTGAGTTTCTTGTATCGATCCCACATCTCGCGAACTTCGTTGATGTAGTCTTCATAGGAAGAATAGGGGCTCAATCGATTGAAAGAAAATCCGGTCCGTCGCACTTGAACCAATTGCTTTCGATCAGGAGCCACGAACTGAAGGGCTTCTAGATTCTGTTCAATCTGAATGTCGGGTTTTACAGCTGGGCTCAGCTCAAACGTGCTCTGTGCGACAACTTGGCGTCGCCCGATGGGATATTTATCTGCAAATGCGAGGGAGGCGTCTTTCGACAACTCGGCGAGAGAAAATCCCGGCGAAGTTTCAACATTGATATCAAACACCGCTTCTACGATGGGCGCGCGAGTCAGATTCTGGCCGGGGGCGTCTTCGGACGACATTCCTCGAAAGAAAACCGAACGCGACTTCTCTCGTCCACGCAAATCTCAGTTGGACTACGGTGAGCATATCCCGAGTAGTTTCATCATGTCCGAGTCACCGGCCGCCGATGAGATGTGCCCCTATACCCGGACAGGGATGTTTTTTGAGGTTCGTGGATGTCTCGTTGCCGGATTGACAGCGTCGGCTTTTGAACGCGCATTTTGCCAACGTGAGTTTGGTTGCCGCCGAGCGGACCGCTGCCTTCGTGGTGGCCTTTGGAGTTCGACCTTCCACACGAAAAACCGCCCCGGAGTTCCCCCGGGGCGGCTTTTTGATTTTAGCTAAGCGCTGGAGGCGGGACTTAGTAGTCCATGCCGCCCATGCCGCCGCCCGGAGGCATGGCGGGCGCCTTTTCCTTCTCGGGAACCTCGGTGATGAGGGCTTCCGTGGTGAGAAGCAGGCCGCTGATGGAGGCCGCATTCTGCAGGGCAGAACGGGTGACCTTCGCCGGATCGACGACGCCAGCCTTCACGAGGTCCACGTATTCGCCAGTGGCGACATTGTAGCCTTCGTTGCCCTTGCGCTTCTTGACTTCCTGCACGATGAGCGCGCCTTCCAGACCCGCGTTTGCGGCGAGCTGGCGAAGCGGAGCTTCGATCGCACGGCGGACGATGCCGGCGCCGATCTGCTCATCACCTTCGAGGGTGAGCGCGTCGAGAGCCTTCTGGGCGCGGACGAGAGCAACGCCACCGCCGGGGACGATGCCTTCTTCGACGGCCGCACGGGTCGCGTGGAGGGCGTCTTCGACGCGGGCTTTCTTCTCCTTCATCTCGGTCTCGGTGGCGGCACCGACGTTGATGACGGCCACGCCGCCGGCGAGCTTGGCGAGACGCTCCTGGAGCTTCTCACGGTCGTAATCACTGGTGGTTTCCTCGATCTGGCGGCGGATCTGGCCAACGCGGCCCTGGATGTCCGAGCCCTTGCCTTCGCCTTCGATGATCGTGGTGTTCTCCTTGTCGATGACGATGCGCTTGGCGCGACCGAGATCGTCGAGGGTGAGGTTCTCGAGCTTGATGCCGAGGTCCTCGGTGATGAGACGGCCACCCGTGAGGACGGCGATGTCTTCCATCATGGCCTTGCGGCGATCGCCGAAGCCGGGAGCCTTGACGGCTGCGACCTGGAGCGTGCCACGGAGCTTGTTGACGACGAGGGTCGCGAGCGCTTCACCTTCGACGTCTTCGGCGATGATGAGGAACGGACGGCCGCTCTTCGCGACCTTCTCGAGCAACGGCAGGAGGTCCTTCAAGCTGCTGATCTTCTTCTCGAACAGGAGGACGTAAGCGCTCTCGAGAACGGCTTCGAGGTCTTCGGTGTTCGTGACGAAGTAGGGCGAGAGATAGCCCTTGTCGAACTGCATGCCCTCGACGACGTCGAGCGTGGTCTCGATGGACTTCGCTTCTTCGACCGTGATGGTGCCGTCCTTGCCGACCTTCTCCATCGCGTCGGCGATGATCGTGCCGATCGTGAGGTCCCAGTTGGCGGAGACGGTGGCGACCTGAGCGATCTCGTTCGAGTCCTTCACCTTCTTGGCGATGCGACCGAGCTCGGCGACGATGGCTTCGACGGCCTTGTTGATGCCGCGCTGGAGGCTCATCGGATTCGCACCGGCGGTGACGTTCTTGAGGCCTTCCTTGTAGATGGCCTCGGCGAGAACGGTCGCCGTGGTGGTGCCGTCACCGGCGATGTCGCTCGTCTTGGAAGCGACTTCGCGCACGAGCTGGGCGCCCATGTTTTCGTAGGGATCTTCGAGCTCGATTTCCTTGGCGACGCTGACGCCGTCCTTGGTGATCGTCGGGCTGCCGAATTTCTTGTCGAGGATGACGTTGCGACCGGCAGGTCCAAGCGTCGCCTTCACGGCCTTCGAGAGCTTCTCGACGCCGCGGAGCAGGGCCTGGCGGGCGTGCTCATCAAACTGGAGTTGTTTAGCTGGCATTTTAGTGGGTCTTTTTCGTGTGGGTTGAATTCCGGGAGCGGGATTAGCCGACGATGCCGAGGATGTCGTCCTCGCGCATGATGAGGTAACCTTCGCCGTCGATCTTGATCTCGGTTCCGCCGTATTTGGAGATGAGGACCTTGTCGCCCTTCTTCACGGTGAACGCGATCTTTTCGCCCTTGTCGTCGAGCTTGCCGGTGCCGAGGGCAACGACTTCGCCTTCCTGGGGCTTCTCCTTCGCGGAATCAGGAATGATGATTCCGCCCTTTTTGACTTCCTTCTCTTCGAGCGGCTTGACGAGCACGCGATCTCCGATGGGTTTGATGTTGGCTGCCATGGTGGCTTTTTCTTTTTGGTGTTGGGTTGTTAGAAAAGACCGCCGACGCAGGAGCATCGGCGGCCATTAGCTAAATTCGGGTTATTTCTTCTTGTCCTCGTCGACCATTTCGAACTCGGCGTCGACGACGTCGTTGTCCTTCCTGGCGGAGTTGGACTCGGACTCAGGAGCGGCTCCCTCGGCAGCGCCTTCCGGGGGAGTACCCGCGGCGGCCGCCTGCTTGTAGAGCTCGGTGCTGACTTCCTGGAACTTCGTCTGGAGCGCATCGTGAGCGGACTTGATCGCATCGGTGTCGTCGCCCTTGAGGGCTTCGCGCACCTTGGCGATGGCGTCTTCGACCGACTGTTTGGTCGCGCCGTCGAGCTTGTCGCCGAGCTCCTTGAGCTGCTTCTCGCACTGGTAGGCGAGATTGTCGGCGTTGTTGCGCGTCTCGATCGCTTCCTTGGCCTTCGCGTCCTCGGCGGCGTGCGCCTCGGCTTCGCGCTGCATCTTCTCGATCTCTTCCTTGGAGAGCCCGGAACTGCCGGTGATGGAGATTTTCTGCTCCTTGCCGGTGCCAAGATCCTTCGCGGAGACGTGCAGGATGCCGTTCGCGTCGATGTCGAACGTCACTTCGATCTGCGGGGTGCCACGAGGGGCCGGCGGGATGCCGTCGAGGTGGAACGTGCCGAGGTTCTTGTTGTCGCGGCTAAGCGGACGCTCGCCCTGGAGGACCTTGATCTCCACGCCGGGCTGATTGTCGCTGTAGGTCGAGAACGTCTGCGACTTGCGAGTCGGGATCGTGGTGTTGCGCGGGATCATCGAGGTCGCCACACCGCCAGCGGTTTCGATCGCCAGCGTGAGCGGGGCCACGTCGAGCAGGAGCACGTCCTTCACGTCGCCGCGGAGCACGCCGCCCTGGATCGCCGCGCCAATGGCCACGACTTCGTCCGGGTTCACCCCCTTGTGGGGCTCCTTGCCGACCAGCGCGCGGGCCGTTTCCACGACCTTGGGCATGCGGGTCATGCCACCCACGAGAACGAGCTCATCGATGTTGCTCGCGGTGAGCTTCGCGTCGGCGAGACAGTCGTTCACCGGCTTCTTCGTGCGCTCGAAAAGGTCGTCGCAAAGCTGCTCGAGCTTCGAGCGGGTGAGCTTCTTCTGGATGTGCTTCGGTCCGGTCTGGTCCGCCGTGATGAACGGGAGGTTGATCTCGTATTCCTGCGTCGAGGAAAGCGCGATCTTGGCCTTCTCGGCCTCTTCCTTGATGCGCTGCACCGCGTCGGGCTGCTTCGAGAGATCGATGCCGGAGTCGGTCTTGAATTCGCCGATGATCCAGTCAACGAGACGGTTGTCCCAGTCGTCACCACCGAGGTGCGTGTCGCCGTTGGTCGCACGGACTTCAAACACGCCATCGCCGATTTCCAGCGCGGAGATGTCGAACGTGCCGCCGCCGAGGTCATACACGGCGATCTTTTCGTCGGACTTCTTGTCGAGACCGTAGGCGAGCGAGGCCGCCGTGGGTTCGTTGATAATTCGCAGCACCTCGAGGCCCGCGATCTTGCCGGCGTCCTTCGTGGCGTTTCGCTGCGAGTCGTTGAAATATGCGGGCACCGTGATGACGGCCTGCGTGATCTTCTCCCCGAGCTTGGCCTCCGCGTCGGCCTTGAGCTTCGCGAGAATCATCGCGGAAACTTCCGGCGGGCTGAACTGCTTCTTCTCGCCGCCGACTTCCACTTCGATGTGCGCGTCGCCATTGGCAGCCGCGACAACCTTGTAAGGAACGCGCGAGAGTTCGTCCTTCACCTCCGCAAACTTGCGGCCCATGAAGCGCTTCACCGAGAAAACGGTGTTCGCGGGATTCGTCACCGCCTGGCGTTTGGCCGCCTGGCCAACGAGACGTTCGCCCGACTTCGAAAACGCGACGATCGAAGGCGTCGTGCGAGCGCCTTCCGAATTCTCCAGAACCACCGGCTCACCGCCGTCCATCACGGACATGCAGGAATTCGTCGTGCCGAGGTCGATACCTAAAATTTTTGACATGTATTTAATAGCCTCCGCCTCTCTCGGAGCAGCGCCCAAGCCATCCGGGCATCGAGATTTACAAGCTGTTATTTATTAATGCCTTGCGAAAATCAGTCCCCGCCGACACCCATCGGAAATAGCGCCACTATGGCTCATTTGTGCCACCGAGCCGCGCTCGCAACGGCCACTGTGGCTCACTGCGGCGTCGCTTTCATCCCACTCATGCGCTCGGTGACCCCTTCCAGCATGTCCCGCCAGCCGGCGTGAAGATCGGGCGTGGCCTCGTCGCCGAAGAAGCCATCGAGTGCGCTCGCAAAAGCCCGACGCGCCTCGGGATAAAGCTCCGGCCGCACCCCGTAGCCGGCGTGACGCTCGCCGAGTTCGCCCAACTGTGCGGCCAGGGAGTCGAGGTCGTCGATACGCCGCACGGCAACTTCCAGCATCTGAAGAAGCTTCTCGCGCATCCGCGCCATGTCGGTGCGCGCGAAGAGCGTCTCGATCTCGGCGTGATCGCGAAAGAGCGCTTCATAAAAGAGCTGTCCGAAGCGATGGGCGTCCGCGCGAATGCGGTCGAAACTCCGCTGCACGAGCCAGTGTCGGTCGCGGTCCGCCAGGCTCGTAATCTCGTGCAGGATTTCCCAGCGGTTCGCGATCTTGACCCGCCGACGAAGCCCGGTTTTCACGGACGAGTCGAGGTGCGAGATCAGCCGCGACGAGGCGAGCACCCGGGTGCCGAAGCGTTTGTTGAAGCCTTCGATACGACTCGCAACGTTCACGGTGTCGCCCAGGACCGCAAACTGCGTCTTGAGCGGATGCCCGGTATCGCCGACGACGACTTCGCCGAAATGGAGACCGACTCCGAAGTCGAGCGTCACGTCGAAGGCGGCGGAAAGCGAGCGATTGAGCTCCGCCACGCGCTGGGGCATGCGCAGGGCGGCGCGCACGGCGTCCAGGCAGCACGACCGGGGGTCCGCGCCATCGAGGCCGAACACGGCGAGGAAGCCGTCGCCGAGGTATTTGTCGAGATACCCGCGATTTGCGAGGACCGGCTCGCAGACTGCGAGGAGAAAGCGATTGAGAATATGAATGACGTCGTGGGGCAGATGCCGGGCGGCGAATCGCGTGAAATCGCGCATGTCGCAGAACATGATCGCGATCTGTTTC
>DATCRI010000028.1 GCA_036569045.1 Chthoniobacterales bacterium
ACTCGGTGTTGTTCTTGCAGCCCTTCAGGTGCTTCGGGATGTGCACGAGCCCGCGATACGTCGCTCGGCCTTGGCCGACGGAGATCGACTTCGAAACCACGTTCGACGTCGTCTCGTCGGCGGCGTGGATCATCTTCGCGCCGGTGTCCTGATGCTGTCCGTCGTTGGCGAGCGCGATGGAGATCACTTCGCCGCGGGCGCGTTTGCCCTTCATGATGACGCCGGGGTATTTCATCGTGAGGCGACTGCCGATGTTGCAGTCGATCCACTTGATCTCGGCGTCCTCGTGGGCGAGGCCGCGCTTCGTGACGAGATTGAAGACGTTCGCGGACCAGTTCTGGACCGTGACGTATTGGATCTTTGCGCCCTTGAGCGCGACGAGCTCGACGACGGCGCTGTGCAGCGTGGAGGTCTCGAACTTCGGCGCGGTGCAGCCTTCCATATACATCACCTCGCTGCCCTCGTCGGCGATGATGAGCGTGCGCTCGAACTGGCCGAAATTCTGGGCGTTGATGCGGAAGTAGGCCTGGAGCGGATGCTTCACCTTCACGCCGGGCGGCACATAGATGAACGAGCCGCCGGAAAACACGGCACTGTTGAGCGCGCTGAACTTGTTGTCGGAGGTCGGGATGACCTTGCCGAACCACTTGCGAAAGATCTCCGGGTGCTTGTGCAGGCCTTCGGTCGAGCCGACGAAAATGACGCCCTGCTCGCCGACGGCGGCCTTGATGTTCGAATACGCGGCCTCGGAATCGAACTGCGCCTCGACGCCGGCGAGGAACTTGCGCTCCTGCTCGGGAATGCCGAGCCGCTCGAACGTCTGCTTCATCTCCTCGGGGACGTCGTCCCAGCTGCGGCTCGGGGTCACGCCCTGCGAGAGGTAGTAGCGGATGTTTTCGAAGACGATGTTGTCGAGGTCCTTGCTCGCCCAGTGGGTCGGCATGGGCTTCTCGAGAAACTTGCGGTAGCCGTCCTTGCGGAACTCGCGGACCCAGTCCGGGTCGTTCTTGACGTCGCAAATGTAGTCGATCGTCTGCTCGGTGAGACCCACGCCCGCGTCGTAGGCGTAGTCCATCGGGTAGCTGAAATCGCCGGCGCTCCGGTCGATGTCGATATTCGGCTTTTCGGTCTCTTCGATGGTGGCGGGCATGGCGTTCTCCTTTCGGTTAGGCGGTGGCGAGTTCTCCTTCGGTGACCCAGTCGTAGCCCTTCGCCTCGAGCTCGAGGGCGAGGCTCTTGTCGCCGCTCATGACGATGCGACCGTCGACCATCACGTGGACCTTGTCCGGCACGATGTAGTTAAGCAGGCGCTGGTAGTGGGTGATGACGAGGAAGCCGCGGTCGGGCGAACGCAGGGCGTTCACGCCCTCGGAGACAATCTTCAGAGCGTCGATGTCGAGGCCGGAGTCGGTTTCGTCGAGCACGGCGTATTTCGGCTCGAGCATGGCCATCTGGAGGATCTCACAGCGCTTCTTTTCGCCACCGGAGAAGCCTTCGTTCACCGAACGCGACGTGAAGGAACGGTTGATCTTCAGCGCGTCCATCTTCGCGTAGAGGTTCGCGTAATAGTCGGTCGCCTCGAGTTCCTCGCCCTCGGGCAGGCGGGCCTGCACGGCGGCGCGGATGAAATTCGCAATGGTCACGCCAGGAATTTCCATCGGGTATTGGAATGCGAGGAAGAGGCCGGCGCGGGCGCGTTCATCGGGCTCCTCCATCTCGAAAAGGCTCTGGCCGTCCATGAAAACGTCGCCGCCGGTGACCGTGTAGTCCGGATGGCCGGCCATGATCTTGGCCAGCGTGCTCTTGCCGGAGCCGTTCTTGCCCATGATGGCGTGCACTTCGCCCTTGGGGACTTCGAGGTTGAGGCCCTTGAGAATGGGCTGATCGCCGATGTTGGCAGTGAGATTTTGGATGCTGAGACTCATCTAGTTTTTTTGGACGGAATTGACGGAATTTTGGGAATTTTCGGCGCAATCGGCACAAACGCCGCGGAGGGAAACTTCGTGATGGGTGACGGTGAAGCCGGCGGGCAGGTTCCACTGCTCGCTGCGCTCGGCGGCGAGGTCGATGTCGAACACCTTCGCGCAGGCGTCGCAGACGAAATGCCCGTGCTCGTCGAGATTCGGGCAGAAGCGCGTCGGCTCGCGATCCACATGCACCTGCTTGACGAGGCCGCAGGCGACCAGCGTCTCCAGACTATTGTAAACCGTTGCCAGAGAGATGCTCGGCATACCCTTCTTGGCACGCATGAAGACCTCGGTCGCAGTGGGGTGGTCGCGTTTGTTGACGAGCAGATCGTAGACGTGGCGACGCTGCGGCGTATCGCGCAACGCGCCGCCGCGAATCGTCTCGTCGTAATGATCGTGCCGATGGGCTTTCACACCGGCAAGGTGCCACAGCGTCGAACGCGATCAAGAATTATTCTAAATCGAGAACCATTATCAGTGAGAGTCGAACGGGGCCTCTCTCGCCGGAGTTTTTTTTCTTCACCGGCGCCCAAGCGCTTATCACCTTGTCGGCCGTGAATCCCCCGAGCGCTCGCCTGCCCCGCCTGGTCTGGATCGTGGCCCTGCTCCTTCTTCTGGCCTACCTGATCGCCGACAGCGCCGCGCGATGGACGGATGTCGACCGCACCACGCGCTCCCGGGCCGCGGAAGCTCCCGTCCCCGCGCTCGATCCCTCGTCGCCCACCGGCTACGCCCACGGCCAGCACCGGCTCATCCTGGCCTCGTATTCCGCCGACGGTTACCAATGGCTCATGCAGGCGACGCAAGTCGTGAACGGGCAAACGCTGCGGATTCGCTCCGTCGACTGGGACAACGCGCCGTTCGGCCGCGAGGCCCACTGGTGCAGCGGCCTCGTCTGGTGGGTGGCAGGTCTTGCGTGGCTGGATCACGTTCTCACCGGGCGATCCCTGCCGCTGGCGCTCGAGCACATTGCTCCCGTTTCTCTCGCGCTCCTCCTGGCCCTCGTTCTGATCGTTGTCACTCCCGTCCTCGCCCGACGCTTCGGCGGACTGGTCGCCATTATTTTCGCGGCCGGTCTCGTCTTTTTCCTGCCGCTCTACTCGACATTCTCCGTCGGCTATCTGGATCACCACGGCCCGGTCGCCGTGTGCGCCCTGCTGAGCGTGCTGTTCCTGGCGGGCGGCGGCGCCGGCTGGCTGCGTAATCCCACCAGCCGCGAAGCCCCGCTCGAATCAGGCGCGTCCGCGATGGCGAACTGGCTGCCGGAGCGGCGCCAGGCGGCGCGGTGGTTTGTCGCTTCGGGCTTTCTCGGCGCCGCCGGCCTGTGGATCAGCACCGCCTCCCAGGTTCCGGTTCTGGTGGGCATCGGACTGGGAGTTCTCGGCGGAAACTTTCTCTGGGGAAGACGCATAGGCTCCGACCGCCCCTGGAAATCCGATCCCACCCTGTGGCGGATCTGGGGAATCGCGGGAGCCATCGGCAGCATGGCCTTTTACCTGCTGGAATATTTTCCCAGCCATTGGTCGTGGCGGCTGGAGGTCAATCACCCCCTCTACGCTCTCGCCTGGCTCGGTGCCGGGGACATGCTCTGCCGCCTGCACACGATTCCGATCGACCGGGCCGGTCGCCGCCGGGCCTTGGTATCGGCGCTTCCCGCGGCCGCAGCCGTCGCCGCCCTTCCCCTTGTCGTGATTCTCGCCAAAAATCGCGTCTTCATCCTGTCCGACCCCTTCCTCTGGGCACTCCACGTCGACTACATCGGCGAGTTCCAGCCAATCATCGCCCGGCTGACGCAGCACTCCTGGCAATCACTTCTCGTGTTCATCAGCCACCCGCTGGCCGGCCTGCTCGCCACCGGGCTGCTCCTGCGATCATCGCGGGTTGCCGCGCCCGCCAAGGCCCTGCTCGCTCTCGCCGCCGGACCGGCCGCAATTACCACCCTGATGGCCTTCAAGCAGGAACGCTGGCTCGGCCTCGCCTGCGCGCTGGCCATCCCGGCCCTGGCCCTCGCGGCATTCGTCGTCCAGCAAGGCCCTGCCCGTGGTTGGAGCCGGGTCCGCATCCTCCTCGCCGGCGGCGCCCTCGCTCTCGTGATGGTCATCCATCCGCTCTACTGGCCGCCGACCTTCCTCCAGCCCCGCATCGGCGCCCCGCCCGGGAACGACATCTTTCTCACCGTCCGCAGCCTCTCGGATCGTCTGCGGCAACGAGTGGGAGCCGACCCCGTCGTGATCGCCGGCGGTTTCTCGATCACCTCGCAGATGATCTATTTCGGCGGATTTCGAGGTATTGGCACCGGTTATTGGGAAAATCGCGACGGACTGCACGCGACGGTCGAAATTCTCGGCGCGGACACCGACGCCGAGGCTCTCGCGCTCATCCGAAAACGCGGCGTTACGCATATCGCGGACGTGTCGTGGGACTACTACTCCACCCCCGCCTACCGCCTTCTCCACGGCCTGCGTCGCGACGATCCCGACATTCGGACCGGCTTCCTGGGTCGCCTCGAAAATGGCGATCTGCCGTCGTGGGTGCGCCCGGTCATCGCCGAGATCGGGCAGTTGAACGCCATGATTTACGAAATCGATCTCGACCAGTCTCCGCAAGCCGCGCTCGTGCACGCGGCCCGCTTCTTCAGCGAATACGGTGCCCTCCTTCGTGCCGAGTCCTGCGTCAGAAAAGCCCTGCGGCTCGACGCAACCAATGTTCCCGCTCTCATCACGCAGGCCAATCTCCAGGCAGCGCGCAAGCAAAACGCCGCC
Organism: Chthoniobacterales bacterium; assembly: GCA_036569045.1. Taxonomy (NCBI): domain Bacteria; kingdom Pseudomonadati; phylum Verrucomicrobiota; class Spartobacteria; order Chthoniobacterales; species Chthoniobacterales bacterium. The sequence goes on from DATCRI010000028.1 coordinate 4,730, forward strand.
CTCGAGGAAACGATGCGCCATCTGGAAACCCTCCTGCCAGCCAGTCCGCCTCTCGATTCCGAGGACGAACTGGAACTTGCCCGCGCCTGGCTCGCGATCGGCCGGGAACCGGAGGCCCGAGCGGCCCTTGCCAAAGCCGCCCGTTCGCTGGACACCCGCAGGCTGCGTCGCCTCAGCCCAAGCCAGCTCCTCTTCCTCGTCGAACGCTCGCGGGCATGGGACCTCCCTTCGTCGCCCGGAGTGCCTGCCGGTTTTGCCCGCAGTCTTCTTCCGAAAGTGATGCGCCCGAATTAGGCCCTCGCGTCAGGTCTGCGGCTTCCCGTCGAGGTGGCGGATGACCGTCGTGAGATATACCGGCTCGGGGTGAACCTTCCGGTATTTGGTGATTTCGCGGCGCTCCACGACCTGAAAGCCGTAGCGCTCGAAAAGTTTGGCTCCGCGGCGGCTCTCGAAGGTCACCATCTGCCCGAAAACGGCCTTCTCTCCGGCCGCATTCAAATAATCGAGATACTTGTTTAACAGAACCCGCGTTCCCGCGACGCTCTGGGCCTCCGGCAGGAGATTCACGTGAAAATGTGCCGTCCGCCGGGGCGCCGCAGGCACTTCGCGCCAGGAATTGCGCAGAATCCAGGTGATGAATTCGCGCGTGGCCGGCGAATACCGGCGATAGCGAACCGCCGCACGGCCAAAGAGGCTGAAGTTCAGGAAGAAGTCGTAGAATTGCTGCCGCAGCGGCCGACGGGAACCCAGGAGGTAACCTTTCACCACCCCATCATGCTCGATCACGAAGGACGATTCCGGCTCCCAGTCCGTGTAATAGGACGTGAGGTAATCGGCGAACAATTCGCGGTCCTCGAAAACGGGATCGATGGCCTGTCCGAGATAGCCGGTTTCGCAGCACAGGCGACGCACGTCATCGCGATCGCGGGGCTCGTAACTGCGAACGGAAATACGATCAGAGAGGGACACTACTCTATGGGTTGTATTCCGCGATCACGGTCCGGTAAATCGAAAACAGGCGCTCAAAAATCGTCGTCCATGCGTAACGGTCGCGCACCGTGCGACTTGCGGACGCCCCGGCCGCGCGGAGGTCCGTGCGCGTCGCGGCATCGATCGCCGCCGCCAGGGCCTCCGGCGTATTTTCCGCCGCCCAGTGCGACTGGTTCGTGAAGATGATGCGGTCCATGTAACTGCCGCGAATGCCCACCACGGGCAGGCCGCACGCCTGGGCCTCGAGCGTGACGAGCCCGAACGTCTCGAGGATGCCCGGATGCACGAAAATGTCTGCCGACCGGTAGATCCGGGCCAGCTCGCGCGCCTCGCCACAATACGGCATCCAGCTCACGGCGCCGGTGTAGGCGCGGGCGTGCTCGAGCTCGGACCGCCGCGTGCCGTCGCCCACCGCCAGCAGGTGGAAGCGCCCCGGCTGCCGGGCATTCAGCACCTCGAACCCCTTGAAAAGCGTCTGCACGTTCTTCTCGGGCGCGAGCCGACCGACGTAGAGCAGCAGCGTGCGGTCGGCGGGGATGTCGAGTTCGCGCCGCAATGCGCCGGGATCGGACTCTTCCGGCGTGAAGACGTCGATGTCCACGCCGAGATCGGTATTCGCGATGTTTTCGACGCCCCAGTCCGTGAGCAATGCCGCCAGCGCGGGACTGGGCACGAGCGTGCGCTCGAACTTGTTGTAGAGGGCGCGAATGTAGCGTCGCGAAATTTCCTGCGCGATCTCGGTGGGGATGCGGCCGAGGAATTTCGAGACGGAGCGGATCGACGCCTCGGGAAAGTGCGAGTGGTAGAAGCCGACGGTCGGGATGCCGAGCGCGCGGCCGGAGGCGACCGCCTTCCATGCGACCTGATACGGATCGCCGGACTCGATGAGGTGCGGCTTCTCGCGCTCGAGGATCTCCTCGACGAGATGCAGCTTCAGCAGCGCGCGGTAACGCGAGGTCTTCGAGACGAGCGGCGACTCGATCGTATAAACGCGGGCCTTCGCGTCGCCGAGACGCTCGGTCTTCGCGCCCGGCACGATGAGAATGTGCTCATCGTCCGGGCAATGCGCCCGCACATACGCGACCTTCTGCTCGAGGTAGCGCCGCACCCCGCCGCTGACCGGCGAATAGAACTGGGTGAGGTCGCAGTATTTCAAACTACTCCTGCGCGGCGAGCCAGCGTTCGGCGTCGATCGCAGCGGCACAGCCCTGGCCGGCGGCGGTGATCGCCTGTCGATAGACGTGATCGGCGACGTCGCCGGCGGCAAAAACGCCTGGCACATTCGTGAACGTCCCGCCGGATTGCTTCAAATAACCGGCTTCGTCCGTGTCGATCTTGCCGCGGAACGGCGCGGTATTCGGCTCGTGACCGATCGCAACGAACACGCACTTGAGCGCGAGTTCAGACTCCTCGCCGGTGACGAGATTCTTGAGCGTAACGGCGCGGACTTCGCCCTCGTCGTCGGTGAGGTATTCGGTCACGGCACTGTTCCAGATCGGCGCGATCTTCGGGTTATCCAGCGCGCGGTCGGCCATGATCTTCGAGGCGCGCAAGCTGTCGCGGCGATGGATGAGATAGACCTTGCTCGCAAAGCGCGTGAGGAAGGTCGCCTCCTCGCAGGCGGAATCACCGCCACCGATCACCGCCACCGGCACGTTGCGATAGAACGCACCGTCGCAGGTCGCGCAGGACGTGAGGCCGTGACCAATGAGTTCCTTCTCGCGATCGATGCCGAGATAACGCGGCGAAGCGCCGCTCGCCACGATGAGCGAACGCGTCTCGAGCCATGCGCCGTCGACCTTGATGCGATTCACGCCATCCGCGTGCTCGAAGTCCTCGACCGTGCCGTAGCGAAAGCGCGCGCCAAACTTCTCGGCCTGTGCGTGCATGCGCATGATGAGTTCCGGTCCGTCCACGCCATCGGGAAATCCGGGAAAATTTTCGACCGCGGTCGTGGTGGTGAGCTGACCGCCGGGCTGGCGTCCCTCGAGCACAAGGGGCAAAAGATTCGCGCGTGCCGTATAGATGGCCGCGGTGAGGCCGGCGCATCCCGTGCCGACAATGATCACGTTTTCCATAGAGCCGGTGAGTTAAGCACGAAGCCCGCGCGCCGGACAAAGAAAACTCCTGTCATTCCCCTCGCAACAGAACGACCTGCGTGCCACAGACGACCGCCGGCGCGGGCAGCGGCCCCAGGACCCGCTCCCACCGCGGCATCTCGGAGCGTTCGACCACGAAGGCCATCGGGCGGCCAGACGCCCACAGAGCCGACAATCCGGATTCGCCGAGATACCGCTCCCGCCCGAGGCCGAATTTGCGGGTGAAGAAATCCTCCGCCGGATCCTGCCCGAGCAGCACCACCGGTTGCTCCGTATAAAACAGCAGACTGCTCGCGGTATCGATGCCGCCCTCGAAGACAACGGGGGCCTCCGCCGGCAGCCGCGTGCGCAGGACGCGGGACGCCCCCGCCAGCGAGAAATACGGAGCCACCACCGCATAGCCGAGCACCGCCGCGAGGCAGAAAATGCCCGCCGCGGTGCCGATCGCCGCGAACGTCTGCCGCGGCCGGAACCACCCCCAGCCCAGCGCCGCCAGCGCGAGGCCGAAACAGATCATCCCCAGCCGCGCCAGCCCTCGCCACACCTCGGGGCCGAATCCCGCCACCGTCGTCCACGCCGTCGCCCGGGCGGCCACGCTCGCGGACTCCCCGTCCATCGGCAGCGGCGAAAGCGCCAGCCACGTGCAGGCCAGCAAGCCCAGTCCGCACAGGCCCCCGAAGACCGCCAGCGGAGGCCGAAGCGAACTCCGCTCCAGCACGGCGGCGGCAAACAGCGCGAAGGCCGGCCACATTGTCATGGCGTAATAATCCTGCCGCTCGCCCACGAAAAGCAGCGGGAGAAAAACCACCCCTGCCCAGGCCGCCACGATCGCCGCTTCGTCGCGGCTCATTTCCACCCTGCGGCGCACCGCCAGCGCACCAATCACCACCAGCGACCACGGGAAGAACCACGCCCCGTGTAGCAGGATGAATTGCCAGCGCGGCACGTTTTCATAGCGTGTGGCAGGCGCGGCGCTTCCCGCGAGGTGGCCGGCCTGCTCGGCGGAAATCCAGTTTGCGATCCATCCCGGGAAACGCGATTCGATGTAGAAATACCAGGGGAGGTTGATCGCGAGAAAAGCGAGGATTCCCGGCACGCTCGACAACCGCCACAGCCGGCGCCGCCATTCGGGAACGATCCCGCCCGCGACGAGCAGCGTCGCCAGCGGATACGCGAGCCCGTGCGCCCCTTTGACGAAGCATGCCAGCGCCGCACAAATCCAGAAAGCCGCGGCCCACCGGCGCCCACGATCCGCCGCGAACATCCGCACGCCGCAATAGATCGCCCATGCGATGAACGCGCCGAAGACCGGCTCCGGCATCACGATGCGGCCGAGGGTCGCCGTTCCCAGGCAGGTCAGCAGGATCACGCCGGCAAGAAATCCCCGACGCGGGCCGCCGAAGAACGCGCCGAGCGCATAGACCGCCATCACGCCGGCCGTGATCCCCAGCGCACCGGGCAGCCGCGCGGAAAACTCGTTCACGCCAAACGCGTGAAACGACGTCGCCATCATCCAGTAAAGCAACGGCGGCTTCACGAGGCGCGGCACGCCATTGTTCTCGGGGATCAGCCAGCTGCCGCCCTGCACCATGCGCTTCGCCGCGCCCGCGTATTGGCCGTCGGTTTCATTGTAGAGCGAGCCCACGCCCGCCGGAAGGATCTGCAGCAACCCGCACAGGGCGAGCAACAGCAGCACGGCGCGCGGGGTCGTCACGCGAGGGCGAAACTCTCCGGAAAGCCGGCGGGCAGACGGATCGGGCGGCCCTGCGGCATCTGGACCAATGCCAGCGCCTGCCGGCAGGTTACGAGCAGAGCGCCGTCCCGAGGCCGCACGACCTCGAATTCGCACCAGAAGCGCGCCGCCGACCATTCTTTGACCCGGCCATCGACACGCACCGTATCCCCGAGCACCGCGGGGCGTTTGTAGTCGATCTCGGTGCGGGTCACGACCGGGTGAATCTGCGTGCGCGCAATCTCCTCGAAACTCATGCCGAGCTGGATCGCAAGCAATGTGCGCGCCGTTTCAATGAACCGAAGATAGACGATGTTATGCACCACGCCCGCGGCGTCGGTGTCGAAATACATGACGGAAATCTCGGTGGAAACTTCGGTGCGGGGCATGGAAGGCGATTTACCACAGAGACCGCGGAGAGCACGGAGAAACACAATTTTTCGCATTTCCTCCGTGCCCTCCGCGAAGTCCGTGGTCTTAAATCCCCGCATGTCGAACAAGGCCCCACTCCTCTTTGAACCCCTGCCGATGGAACGCGTCTGGGGCGGGCGCCGCCTCGAGAGCGTGCTCGGAAAAAGCCTGCCAACCGGCGTCCCGATCGGGGAATCGTGGGAAGTCGTCGATCGAGAGGATGCCCAGAGCGTCGTGCACGGCGGAGAGTTCAAGGGGGCCACGCTCCACGAGTTGTGGACCAACCATCGCGTCGAGATTTTCGGAGAAGCCTACCGCGACCACCCCGCACCGCGCTTTCCCATTCTCATCAAGCTGCTGGACGCACGCGAACGCCTTTCGGTGCAGGTTCACCCTCCCGCCAGAATCGCGCCGGCGTTGCAGGGCGAGCCGAAGACGGAGATGTGGTATTTCCTCGATTGCCTTCCCGGTGCCTCGATCTACGCCGGCCTCAAACATGGCGTGACGCGGAGTTCCTTCGAGACCGCCATGGAACGCGGCGAAGTCGAACAGACGCTGCATCAGGTGCCCGTGCAATCCGGCGAAAGCATCTTCATTCCCAGCGGCCGCGTGCACGCGATCGGCGACGGTTGTCTCATCGTGGAGGTCCAGCAGAACAGCGACACGACCTACCGCGTCTTCGACTGGAATCGCACCGGCCTGGACGGCGTCCCGCGCGCACTGCACATCCCTGAATCGATGAACTCCATCGATTTCGAGGATTTCGAACCAGCGGTCGATCCCGCGCGGCCCACGGGAGACAGCATTGTCGCCGGCTGCGAACACTTTCTGGTCGAACGCTGGAACCTCACCGAGCCTCGCCTCGCCTCCACCAATGAAACATTTGCCATCTTCGCCGTGATTTCTGGCCGGGTGAGCTTCGCGGGCGGGATCTTCGAAACGGGAACGTTCTTCCTGACTCCCGCATCCGCGCATGGAGAGCGCCTGCATCCCGTTGGCACGGAAGCCGCTGTCCTCCGGTCAACCCTCCCGATTCCTCACCCCGCCTGAACCCGAAAAGATTCACGCCGGAAGTTCTTGACCTGCTACCGGCAAAATGAAATTCCAACCCCAGCTTGTTATGAAACTCCCAGTTCTCTGCACCTTCGCCCTCCTCGCCGCTGCGGCCGCCTCCCATGCCGGATCTTTCGGCGGCCCGCCCCCCTTCACCGACATGTCCCCGCTCCAGAGCGGCATCGACGGCAGCTATCAGGCCACCGCCCGCGGCGAAAACCTCACCGGCGTCATCCGCTTCGCCTACCAGAACGGCGTGCAGAGCCCGAATTCCACGGCAAACGTCTACTCCTTCTTTGTCGACGGCAATGTCGTCACCGGCGGCGTGACCGCATCCATCACGGGCAAGGACCTCGCCGGCGTTCTCGGCGGTCAGGACTTCACCGTTCCGCAGAGCGATCGAGGCACTACGGAGCTGCCACTGGTCTTTATCGTCCGCGGCAACCGCGCCAATGGCCAGTTCTCCGGTCAGATGGATCTCGAAGATAAGATGTCGGCGTTCCGCGGCAAGGGCAACATTACTCCGGCCCCTGCCGAAACCAACACGGTCGTCCTGATTCAAACCAACAGTAACGACAACAGCCTTGTCATTGTTGATAACGGTTCCTCTTTGAACACGGAAGATGTGACCGTAACGCCTTTTATCATTCCCGGCAGCGCCATCACGCCGACGGACTTCACCTTCGAAGGCGTGCGCACCAGTGTTTTCGCACAAGGTTCCGGCACCGCTTCCAGCGCCATCTCGACGAACAACTAAGTTTCGTCCCCGGGTGTTGTAACCATCGAGCGATTGCGTTTCGACTCTCCATTGTTGATCCAGGCTTGGAACCCCGTCCGTCTCAAACGGACGGGGTTTACGCTTCTCGAGCTGGTCGCGGTCGTCGCGATCGTGCTCATTCTCATCACCCTGCTCAGCGCGGTCATTTCCCGTCTGCCGGGAGTGGGTGACCGCGTGCGCTGCACCGCAAACCTCCGCGGACTCGCCGTCGCCTTCAATAATTACATCGAGGACAACGGCTACTGGCCCAGGCAGCCAAACTTCAGCCACACCCAGCAAAAGGAATACGAGGACTGGTGGCTGAAGGAGATGAAGCCCTACGACGTTTCCGAGAAGACCTGGCAATGCCCGGCCATTGTCCGTCTCGGCAAGATCCAGGCCAACGGCACCTCACCGCGGGTTCAGTATTCCCCGACCATGTTCGATTCGAAACCAGGAACCGCCCGCAAGTGGCCGAACATGCCCTGGCTCATCGAGATCGCCAATGTCCATGGGCACGGACCGCTCATGATTCTTCCGGACGGCTCCGTCCACGACTACGATCTCTACGTCGCGAAATACCTGAAGTAACCCGAGCTGGCGTTACCGCCACTCGTGCTTCGGGTATCGCCGGGAGAGCTCCTGCCTGAGCTTCGGATAGGCTTCGACCCAGAAATTTGCGAGATCCGTGGTCACCTGCACGGGACGCATGTTTGGAGCCAGGATTTGGATGGTGAGCGGCACCCGGCCGCCGGCAATTTTCAGCGAGGATTGCAGGCCGTAAAGATCCTGAATGCGGGCCGCAATGAAGGGGTCTGCCTCCGCCGCATAGAGAACCTTCGCCCGCCGCCCGCCCGGCAGGTCGATCCTCTCCGGCGCAAATTTCTCCACCTGCTGCTGCTGCGCGGGGGTCAGCCATGCCCGCACGGTCTCGCGAACGGGCCGATCCTTGATGTCGCGGTAACTCGTCGCGTTTCCGCAGACCTCGTGAATGAGCAGTTCTCGCTCGGTTTCTCCGATTGGCGGCAGAGCAAGGTCCGGCATCCAGGCTGCGAGCCGATTCACCCGGCAGATCCATTGCTCGACGGCGTCGTCCCATTGCCGGAGGACGAGATTGCCCTCGATGACTTCCCTCGCGAGACAGGCGCCGGACTCCTCCGACGGCTCGGCATCGCGATCCCGCGACTCCAGCACAAGGTCGCGAAAGACCTTCTCGATCCGAACCACCACGCGATTCTGCGTCGAGTCGAAACACACCTCGCGACGCTCGGTGAAATCGCGCGGAAACATCTCCCGAAGCCACGCTTCGTCGATCTCCGTGGCAAGACTCAGCATCACCTGCGCCTCGCCGCCACGCTTTTCGATGTCATTGATCTCGGCAGCGACGAGTAATCGGCTGCCCTGCGCCACGCTTTCCCGAGCGAGCAAGCCACGCCGCCCATGCACGATATCGCAGAGCAGCGTGCCCATGCTCCGGCGGCGCGCGACCTGATCGGCAAACCCCGCCAGCACGCAGCGGGCGATCGTCGCGTCCTCGGCCGGACGCTCGCTCACATCGAGCCGTTCCCCTTTCGCAATCCCGAGAAATTGCTCGAACAGTTTCCCGACCTGGCGCGCCGCATCCGCGTGAACGGCAAGTCGGCGACAGGCATCGACCCGATAACCCTGCCGCTCCGCCCACGCCCACGCGCGCATGAAAATCTGAAAATCGGACACCCCTTCGCCAAAGGTCTCCTCACGCTGCTCTTCGATGCGCTTGTCCGCGCGCAGCAATATGCCGCGCGACTGCGTGATCGCGGCGATCAGCGCCGCGGCCCGCACGCACCCGAGTTCCTGCGCCGCAAGAAACATCCGGGCGTAACGCGGATGCACCGGGAACGAGAGCATCCGGCGCCCAATCTCGGTAATCCCGGCCTCCTCGACGGCCCCAAGATCTCGCAACAACGACTCCGCCCGCTCGAGCCCGCGGGCGTCGGGCGCTTCCAGCCACCGAAACGTGCGAAGATCCGCCACCCCGGCGGCCTTGAGCGTGAGCACGGTCTCCGTGAGGTCGAGACGCCTGATCTCCGGCAACTCGGCAGCCGGGCGCTGCTCGTGATCGCGCCGCGTCCACAGGCGCAGGCAACGGCCGGGAGCCGTGCGCCCGGCGCGGCCAGCGCGTTGATCCGCCGAGGCGTGGCTGATCTTCTCGATGTAGAGCGTGTTGATTCCGCGGTGCGGATCGAACCGCGCGACGCGGGCAACGCCGGCATCGATCACAAGCGTCACGTCCTGAATCGTGAGCGACGTCTCTGCGACATTCGTTGAGACGATGATGCGCCGCGTCCCGCCCGCGGCGACGGCCGCATCCTGCGCGTCGGGCGGAAGTTCCCCATGCAGCGGCAGCACCGGCACGCCGGCACCCAGCCGAAACTGGATCGCCTGGATGGTGCGCTGGATCTCGTAGGCGCCCGGCATGAAGACGAGCGCATTGCCCGGGGTGGACGGAAAGGCCCGCGCGACCGCCTCGGCGGCCCGCTCCCAGATGGGCTCCTCGCGCGGCTCACGGTCGAGAAACTCGATCTCCACGGGGAACGTGCGGCCCTCGGATTCCAGCAGCTCGCACGGCGCGAGATATTCCGAGAGAGCGCCGCCCTGCAACGTCGCCGACATCACGAGGAGCCTGAGATCGGGCCGGCTCGCATCCTGCAAATCGAGAGCCCGCGCCAGCGAGAGATCGCCGAAGAGATGGCGCTCGTGAAACTCGTCGAACACGATCGCCGCAACGCCGCGCAATGCCGGATCTGCCAGCATCCGCCGAAGCAGGATCCCCTCGGTCACGTAAAGAATGCGGGTCTGCCCGCTGGAAACGTTATCGAGGCGAATCTGGTAGCCCACCTCTCCGCCCAGCCGGGCGGCGCGCTCGCTGGCGACGCGCGCCGCGAGCATGCGGGCGGCAAGTCGGCGGGGCTGCAGGACGATGATGAGCCCGTCACCGGCCAGCCCGGAATCGAGCAGCATCTGCGGAACCTGCGTGGATTTTCCGGAGCCCGTCGGCGCCCGGAGCAGGAGCCGATTTCCCCTCCCGAGGGACGCGACAAGCCCGTCCCGGATTTCATAGATGGGCAGCGACATCGTGTTCATGCGAACCGCCCACTTTACAGAAGCCCGGCCGGAGCACAAAGAAAGAGGCAGACCGCCAAATTCCACCCTCCGCACGCTTCGCGCTGGCGTGGCGGGACGCTTTATGTAGTGTGGCGGAAATGGGATCCGGTTTGCGATTTGTCTGGGCGGCCGCCGCGCTATGGAGCGTCGGCTCGCTGGCTTTGGCGGAGGAAACGCCTCTCACTCCGGCGGAAATCAAGTCCGCTGTCGTGCTCGACGAGGTGTCACTGCCCACGCCGGGAGAATTTTTCGCCGCGATCAACAAGCTCGATCGTCCGAACTGGTCGCAGCTCGCCGCGCGCAAACCCGGCCCGCTCGGCACCTCGAACCGCGCGCAGACGGCCCTGAACCTCGGCACGCGCGTCGCGGACGGCTTCATCGCCGTGGAAGCGCAGGACGGCCAGCAGGTCAAGAACGTCGGCAAGGACATCATCGACCTCGCCAAGGGGCTCGGTGTTTCGCAGAGCATTCTCGCCCGCGGCAACAGCATTGGCGATTTCGCGGAGAACAACGACTGGAGCGCCCTCAAGGAAGAACTCGACGCCACCGAGAATGAAGTGAAGCACCAGATGGCCGCGCAAAAGGACGACGAACTCGTCGTTCTCGTCACCACCGGCGCCTGGCTCCGCGGCATTCAGGCCACGAGTTCGGTGGTCGCCGGAAATTACCATCCCGAGTCCGCCCGCCTGCTTCGCCAGCCCGCCATCGTCGAATACCTGATCGGTCGCATCGACACGCTGCCCGAACGCCTGAAGGGCGACGCTCTTGTCGGGCAGGTGCGCAATGGCCTGATCGAAATCAAGGCCGCCGTGGCTCCGTCCACGCCCCCCAGCGCGGACACCGTCAAAACCATCGAGCAAACGACCACCCAGCTCGTCGACGCCATCAGCGGCCCCGCCGCGCCGGCCCCATGAAACGCCTCTCTCTTCCGATTTTCGCCCTTGTCGCGCTCGCCGCGACTGTGACCCTGCGAGCTCAGGACGCCACGCCCACCCCGGCAGCCGATGATCCCTCGGAGGCGGCAACTCGCGCCGCCACTCTCGAACTCGCGGGAGCCTTCTCCAATGACGGCTACAAGATCCGCGACGGCTACTACTTCGGCACGCTCGATCCCGGCAAAAGCACGATCATCGAAGTAAACCTCTTTGCCGGCGACGAATACTGGTTCTGTGCCGCCGCCATCGCCCCGGCCCGGAAGCTCTCCGTGCAGGTCTACGACGAAGAAGGCAAACCCGTCGAGCAGCAGAGCTACGGCGACGGGGTCACCGCCGCGGCCGGCGTCGTCGCCCCGTGGAGCGGGAAATTCCTCGTCAAGACCACGCTCGTCGAGGGTGAGAAGGCACCCTTCACCTTTCTCTACTGCTACAAGTAAGCGTCACTTTTCCCGATGCCCGAAGCTCTCACGACCGAAAAAACCGACGGGCTGGGGGTCCGTCACTTCTCCGTCTTCCTCGACAACAAAGTCGGCGCCCTCCTCGAGGTTGTCCGCATGCTCGGTGATCACAACATCGTGGTCCTCGCCCTCAGCATTCAGGACTCCGCCGAAAGTTCCATCTGCCGGTTCATCGTCAGCGACCCCGACCAGGTGGAGAACCTCTTCGAAGAAAACGCCATCCCGCACAGCGTTTCCGAGATTCTCGTCACCGAACTCAAGGACGGCGCGACCGACCTTCCGAATGTCCTCGCTGCGCTCCTGAAGGCCGAGGTGAACGTCCTCTTCAGCTATCCCCTGCTCATTCGTCCCCGCGGCCGGGCGGTGCTCGCCCTGCACGTGGACGACAACGAGTGCGCGTCCGCCGTGCTTCGCGGTGACGGCTTCCCGGTGCTGAACCAGGCGGACCTTTCCCGCTGACTCCATGCGCCTCGCGCTTTCCGTCTTTTCGTCCCTCCTTGTCGTTGCGCAGCTGGCTTCGGCCGGACTTGTGATCGTTCAGGAGGCCGATCACCTCGGACCCGACGCCGGTCGCACCCGCATGACGTTGAACATTTCCGGCGAACGTGCGCGGATCGACGTCGGCGACCAGCTTTCGAGCATCGTCGATCTCAAATCCGGCACCGTGACCTCCCTCATGCATCCGCAGAAGATCGCGATGCAGTTGCCGAAGGCGGCGCTGGCCGCGATCCGGGAAAAGGCCGCTGAAAAAACCGAGAAGCCGGACCTCGAGCCAACCGGGAAGAAGGAAACGATCAACGGCTATGCCTGCACCGAATACGCCGGCACTCTCCAGGGACTGGCGGTGACCTATTGGGTGACCAATGACGTCCCGGATCAGAAAGCGATTCTCGACCAGATGGCGAAGCTTGCGAGCAGTAGCGACATCTTCAAGGGCGCCCTCGCGAGCGGCGCGGATTTTCCGGGGTTCCCCATTCGCACCACCGTCACCTCTCCCCAGCTCGGCACCTCGACGATGACGGTCATCTCGATCAGGAAGGCCGACCTGCCCGACAGCGAGTTCGAAATTCCCGCCGGCTATCAGACATTGAAATCGCCGCTCCCCGGCGCCGGCGGAAACTAGGCGCTCTCGCCGCCGCAGCCCGTTCGCGCGACCACCCATTCCCTCACCGGTCGGCCTTCCCCGACGTGCTCGCGAAGCACGCGGTCGAGTCGTCCGGGCGTCATCGCGCCATACCAGACACCTTCGGGATAGACGACCAGCCACGGCCCTCCGGTGCAGATGCGCAGGCAGGCGGCCTTGCTTCGCAGGGCGCGCAGCCCCAGCGTTTTCACCGCACCCTTGAGGTGCTGCCACAGGGCCTCCCCCTCCCCGGGGTCACAGCAATCGGGCCCGATGCACAGAAAAAGATGCCGTTCCGCCGCGGTGATCTCCCGAAAAGAGATCTTCGATTGGACCGGAAAGACGTCACTCATCACCGGTATCCTGAATCCTTTCGCCCCTCCCCGGCAACTTCGCTTCCCAGCGATAACTTGCGTAGGGCGCGAATTGCGTCGTAACGTCCCGCCGTGAGACGCGTCCTCCCCATCTTTGCTGCCCTGCTCTGCGCCCTCGGCGCAGCGCGCGCCCAGGAGCAGGAGCAGGGGATGCTCGATCGCATCGACGCAAACTGGAAACAGGGCATTCAGGCAATGAATGCCGACGCGACGGGCAAGAAAAAGGGTAAGGACAAGACGGCAGGCGCCCTCGTCAGTCCGCTCACGAGTAAGAAATTCGAGTCCAGCGAGATGGCGACGAAGAGCTTCTCCGCCAGCTCGTTCAGCGGCGTGAAAGGCGCGCCGATCAAATCTTACGAGACGCGCTCGTTCTTCGGCCTCAGGAATCCGTGGTTCGGCCGCAAGGTCTTCGACACCACGGCGGACACGATGGCAGGCCGATCCGCGCGGGAATCCCGCGAGCAGTTCAAGACCGATGCCTTTGCCGTGAAGGAATTCGAGAAAGCCAGTAAAGGAGACGCCCAGGATGCCTCCGCCACGCTCGCCACCGCCGATCAGCCCCGGCCCTACCTCGTGCCCGGCAAGACCCAGCAGGGCCTCGACAAATTTACGCAAAATCTGAAGAAGGACCTCACGATCGACGACGTTCGCGACCTTCTGAACAAAGGCACGGACAAGTAAGTCCGCTCCCCCCGTTTTCATGGACATCCTCAACGACCTCATCCGCAACTGCGCCCAGGTGCTCAGCCCGGAGGACCTTCGCAAGAAACTCGCCGAAAATCGCCCATTGCGCGTCAAACTCGGCGTCGACCCCACCGCCCCGGACATTCACCTCGGGCACACCGTGGGCCTCACGAAGCTTCGCCAGTTCCAGGAGCTCGGCCACCAGGCCATCCTCATCATCGGCGATTTTACCGCGATGATCGGAGACCCGAGCGGCCGCTCGGCAACCCGGCCGCAGCTCACGCACGACGAGGTCATGGCCAACGCGAAGACCTACCAGCAGCAGGCCTTCAAGATTCTCGATCCCGCCCGCACCCGCGTCGTGTTCAACGGCGAATGGTTCGAGATGATGACCTTCGAGGAGGTGATCCGCCTGAACAGCCGCGTGACGCTCCAGCAGATGCTCCAGCGCGAAGACTTCCGCGAGCGCATGAATGCGGGCCACCCCGTGCGCGCCCACGAGGTCCAATACCCGATCATGCAGGGATGGGATTCCGTGATGATCGAGGCCGACGTCGAACTCGGCGGCACCGACCAGCTTTTCAACATCATGGTCGGCCGCGATCTCCAGCGCGAGGAGGGCCAGCCGCAGCAGGTCGCCATGATGCTGCCGATCCTCGAGGGGCTCGACGGCGTCCAGAAGATGAGCAAGAGCCTCGGCAACTCCATTGGAGTGAGCGAGCCTCCCGTCCAGATGTTCGGCAAGCTCATGAGCATCCCGGACGCGCTCATGCCGAAGTATTACGAACTTCTGCTCGCGGAGACGCTTCCCGCCGACACGCATCCCATGGTCGCCAAGAAGGAGCTCGGTCGCCGCATCGTCGCCCGTTTCCACAGCGAGGCCGACGCGCAGCATGCGCTCGACGACTTCAACACCCGCTTCAGCCAGAAGGATCTCGGCAGCGCCGATCTCCCGGCCTTCCAGCTCCCGCCGGAGAGCGACATCATTTCGATCGTCGTCACCGCTTTCACTTCGCTCGGCGCCCAGCGTTCCCGCAGCGATGCTCGTCGCCTCGTCGAGCAGGGCAGTGTGCAATGGAACGGGGAAAAGATCACCGATCCGAAGGCCACCCTTCCCGCGGACTCCACGGGCATTCTCCGGCTCGACAAGACGCGCGCCGTGCGGGTCGGCTGACTCCCCCCGACTCAGCGAACCAGGGAAGCGCGAACGGGTTTCTCCGCCGCGATGTCCCGCCCGGTAAGGGCGCCTTCGGCCTTTTCGTGCCGATTCTGGAGCACCTGGGCCGGCGTTCTGGAGCGCCCGAGTTTCGAGGGGACGGAAAGCACCCCGTCGTTGCGAGCGATCAATCGGTAGCAGGCGCGTAGCGGCACGTAAGCTTCGCCCGCCGATCCCGGCACCGTCGCCAGGAGGTTCCGATTCGGCCGACTCTCCCGCACCGCCCCGGCCTCCATCCGCACGATCTCCGTATCGCCAAACACCTCGGGAAGGAAATCGAGTCGGTTCGACCCGAAAACGAGCATCTCGCCCGCGCATGGCGTCCACCGCACGCACATCCGGTCGCCATCGGCTCCCTCCATCGAGACGATGCGCGGCGTTGGAGGCTTCGCGACGGCAAAGGCCTCCGGCTCGCTCCAGTCACTCCACACGCCCGCACGTCGAACCTTCGCCCGCACGTAATGCGGGCCGGCCGAGAGGAAGGTTTCGTCAATGGGGGTGAGCTGAAACGTTGGCGAAAATTCCGCAGTGCGATCCAGATTCGGCGCCACGAGCGAGAAGTTCTTCTCGCCGGAGATCTGCCACCACACGCGATCGGGTTTCGCCTCGTGGTCGCGGATTCGCAGCGTCACGGGATCGATCCCGGGGGCCGGCGTGGGTCGAAAATCGCCGCCCTCGTAGTCCAGAGTGAGGCGGAGTTTTCCTCCGGACTTCGACTCGATCACGTTGTCGCCGGCCTGCGGCAGCGGGAATTGCGCCCGCGCGGCCTGGCAGAGGATCGCCGACTTTCCGGCTTTCGCTTCGTAAACCGGTTCGCCGTTTTTCCCGGTCAGCACGGGATAAGGCAGGCTCAATGTCTCGCCGTCCGCCCGGCGCGGAACGAAGTCGACCACGCAGGTCGCCGCACGCAGGGCCGCATTCGCCCGCAGCGCGTCACTCGCGGCCAGCGCGCGCTCGGGAACGCGATCGAGATCGATGATGACCTTTTCGCCGGGCAACAAAGTCCAGTCGCGCGACGGCAGCGTCTTCTTCAGGCGAAAAACCTTGGGGGCGCGGGCCTCCTCGACGAACTCGAATCGGGACGTATTCTGCCACGCCGCGTCAGCCTGCCAGCGCGACTGGCGGCCGAAGACCTGCGTGCGGAGGGCCAGCAGCGGATCGGCGAGAATCTCCTCCTCGCCGACCGGCGTCCGATTGTCCCAGCCGAGATACAGGAGGTTCTGATCGCCATCGAGGAGCATCCACGGGGAATCGCCGAGGCGATGCTCGGCCACGGAGTGCCCGTTGAGCCGCGCGAAGCGGGCCTCGCCGCCGCGGGTGACCGTGATCGCGGCGAGCGCGCGGGCGTCGTCTCCACAGTAGGCCGCGCCGAAGGCCGTGAGCAGCATCGCGGGGTCGCGCCCGGCCTCGAGGTCGCTCGTCGCATGAATAACGCGATCCCGCCACGCGGCGAAAAGCTCCGGCAGGCCGCGAATCCCCTCGAGACCGAGCTGCGCGACGGAATCCTTCACCGGCAGCAACGGCCGGCCATTCACGCGAATGTCGGGATTCCGCACCGGCGCGGAGCCGGTATTTTCGACCGTGATCCGGCGCACGACGCGCGGCGAGGCGGCATCCGGCGCGAAGTAGCCGGGAGGCTCCGCGAGATGGGCATCGTCGACGGCCACCGGAAGGTTCAGATGGGCCTTGCCGCCTTCGGACAAATCGACCTGGACCGTCGCGGCGCAGGCGGCCACCCATGGCAGCGCGAAAAGCCAGGCAACCCTCCGCATGGGCAATCAGCGGGCGCGCTGGTCGTAGAAACTGATCGCCGTCACCAGATCGACGGCGCGCTGAAGAACGGTGTCCCACAGCGCATCGCGGCCGTTGGAGCGCACCACCGCGGGATCGATCTCGGGATTGGTGTTCGCAACGAGCGCGGCTTCGTTGAGGTGCGGGCGCTCCATCTCGAAGACAAACGAGCTCACGCCCTTCTCCTTGCTGAGCGCGAAGATTTTTCCCTGCGTCGCGGGCGAAAGCGCGGCCGCGATATCGGGTTTCACGCCGTCGGGAAAAATCGGCCCGGAATCCGGCAAAACGATCTGCGCGACCGCCACGCGAAGGATTTTTCCCTCGCCGAGCGACACATCCGAGAACTCCACGGCCTCGCCGCGGGTGGTCGTGCCGACGATCATGGCATTTGCATTCTTCCGCAGCGTAGCGGCGAGCGCCTCGGCGGCGCCGGCGTTGTCCTTGTCGGTAAGCACGACAAGGATCCCGCTGAAGTCGGGATCGCGGTCGGAGGTGAGGATTCGCTCCTGCTTGGCGCTCGGCTTCTGGATGGAAAAGAGCAGTTTGCCCTTTGCGCAGAAGCGCTTCGCGACATCGGCGGCCACCTCGTAATCGCTGGAGGCCGGAGCGCCGCGCAAGTCGAGCACGACGGCATCGAGTCCCTTGGCCTTGAAGTTGGCGAGCGCGGCATCCATCTGGGCGAGGGCCTCGCGACCCAGCGAACCCAGCCGCAGGTAGCCGATGCGATCGTCGAGAATCTCGGCGAGAAAGGCCGGGGCGGCGCCGGGCTTGACCGCGGTTTCCGTCGTGATGGAAAGGCCCGGCGACAGCCGATCGATCAGTCCCTCGAGCGTGGCGCGGCGCAGTTCGCGATCGGTGGTGCGACCCGCGTCGAGAAAGTTCGTGCGAAGACTCTGAATCGCCTGATCGAGCTGCGAGTCGCTGAGCGCGTTGATGATCTCGCCGGTGGAAAGCGGCTCCGGAGTCGGCTCGGGAACGGGGGTGGCCGTCGGGCTCGCCGATGGAGCGGGCGGGGCGGAAGGGGACGGCGTTTGCGCAATGGCCAGCGCGGGCAGCAGAAGAGCGGCGAGAGCGGGAAGGAGCGGCTTCACAGGACGGCGCCAATGTCGTTGCGCCGATGCAGATTCGCAAAATGAATCTCATCCGCGGCGGCGTAGGCGGCGGTGCGGGCGGCGGCGAGCGATTCGCCGAGAGCCGTGACTCCGAGAACGCGCCCGCCATTGGTCACAAGTCCGTCGGGCGACTCCGTGGTGCCCGCGTGGAAGACGGCGACGTCGGGCCGGGCCTCGGCGCGATCGATTCCGGTAATGATTTCGCCCTTTCGGTAGGCGCCGGGATAGCCGCCGGAAGCAAGAACGACACACACGGCCGCCCGCGGGTCCCACGCGATCTCCTGCTCGGCGAGGGTGCGATCGATGCAGGCCTCCAGAAGATCGACGAGATCGCTCTGGAGACGCCGGACGAGGACCTGCGTCTCGGGATCACCCCAGCGGCAATTGAACTCGAGAACCTTCGGGCCCCCGGCCGTGAGCATGAGCCCCGGGAAAAGCATGCCGCGGAAATCGAGGCCGTCGGCCTGCGCACCCGCCACGAAGCGATCGAGAATCTCCGCCCGGATGCAGGCCTCGAGCTCGGCGTCGATGGAACCCGTCGGCGAGATCGTGCCCATGCCGCCAGTATTTGGGCCTTCGCCGCCGTCGTAGGCCTGCTTGTGGTCGCGGCAATCGGGAAAGAGCGCGTAGCTCCCGCCGTCGATGAGCGCGTGCAGCGAGCATTCGATGCCTTCGAGAAATTCCTCGATCACCACGCGGCGGCCGGCGTCGCCGAAGGCGCCCTCGTCCATCGAATGGTGGATGGCTTCGTCGGCCTCGTCGAACGAGCGGGCGATCACGACGCCCTTGCCCAGCGCGAGACCGTCGGCCTTGACGACGAGCGGGTATCTGGCGGCACGGCAATATTCGCGGGCGGCGGCACTGTCGTCGAATTCCTCGTAGGCGGCCGTCGGAATGCCATGCCGGCGCATGAAATCCT
This sequence comes from Chthoniobacterales bacterium, assembly GCA_036569045.1. Classification (NCBI taxonomy): domain Bacteria; kingdom Pseudomonadati; phylum Verrucomicrobiota; class Spartobacteria; order Chthoniobacterales; species Chthoniobacterales bacterium. The sequence goes on from DATCRI010000028.1 coordinate 23,528, forward strand.
TCGCAAAGGCCTTCGAGGATTCCAGCCGCGCCGCGGAGGCGGTGGGGCCAAAGGCCCGCAGGCCGGCGGCTTGAAAGGCATCGACAATGCCTCCCGCCAGCGAGTCATCCGGGCCGATGATCGCGAGGTCGATGTGATGCCGGAGAGCGTAGATGACGAGTCCCTCGTTGTCGGTGACGGAGATCGGCACGTTCACCGCAAAGCGCGCGGTGCCGGCATTCCCCGGGGCGCAATGGACTCCCCTGACCCGCGGCGACTGGGCGAGCTTCCAGGCCAGCGCGTGCTCACGACCTCCGGAGCCGACGACGAGGATATTCATCAGGGTGCGCGGAAAAGGAGAACGGTCGGAACGGCAGGCAGGGCGTCGCGCGAGAGCAGCGCGGCGGAGCCGTTGAGGCGATAAACGGAGGTATATCCGCCGGCGAAACGATTCATTGCCGAGACGGTGCCCATCGGAACGATCACCTGCGGACGAAGCGCCTCGATGATCTGCTGGCGCTGCGGACCGGTGAGGTCCGTGCCGCTCACGGGCAGGAAAAGCACATCCACCCGGCCGATGCGCGAGAGATCGGCCGGCGGCGGAACGGTCTCCAACTGGCCGAGGAAGCAGAATTTCAGGCCGTCCATCGTCCAGCGGTAGGTGACGTTCATGCCGCTGACGTCCTGAACGTCGGGGTTCTTGAAGACGGGCACGCCAAGGATCCGGATGCCGCCCACGGTGTTCGTCCCGGCGCCGACGCTGCCGCGCAGGATGTGCGGGGTATTGTCGACGAGATCGACATTGTTCGCCTCGGGATTCTCGCTCGAGATCAGCACGATCTCCGGGGTGAGGTTTTTCGGCTCGGGGAAGTCGGTGCTGCCAGGCGTGAAGGGATTCGTGAGCATGGCGACCCCGAGAGCGCTGCGAACCCGGAAGCACTGATCGCCATACCAATCCACGCGCACGATGCGCTGCGGTTGTCCGGTGGGTTTCTGAATGGATCCGCCACCGCAACCGGCGAGGAGCAGAGCCAGAACGGCGACAAGGGAGAGGCGGGCAGTCATCAAGGTCGTTCCGTGTTACGTGATGCCGCCCGGCAATTCAAGCGGCGGGAAGCAATCCGGCCCGCACATTCCACGCGAGCGTCTCCGCCAGCGTCCCGGCAAGCGAGGCAAACGGCTCCGGCGCGTAGCGCGCGCGAAACTCGGAGCTGTCGAGCACCCAGCGGTCGGGAAAAATCTCGCGCACGCGATCGCGAGTCAGGCTGGGAGCGGCATCGCGAAGCGCCGGCACAGCATCGACCACCGCGGAAACCCCGCGCAGCAGCGCATGGGGCAGCGGCAGAATGCGCCCGGGCCGCCCGAGCACATCGGCCGCGGTCTGGATGAGCTCCCGATCGGTGATCGATTCCGACGCACAGGCCGCCAGCGGCGTGGTCGGGGCGGGCGCGGCATCCTCGAGCGCCCGCAGAATGGCCCGCACGAGGTCGCCGACAGCAATCCAGCTGTAGGTCTTCGGCCGCAGCCCAGGCTTGATGCGCACGGCACCGGCGGCCATGCGGAAAAGCGGCAGCGTGGCGCGATCCCGCGGACCGAGAATCATCGGAGGCCGCCAGACCAGGGTTCCCGGCCGCTCCACGAGGAGACGACGCTCCATCGCGAGCTTGGATGCGCCATACCACGTGAGCGGAGCATCCGCGTCGGCCGCCGTTCGCACGATCTGGCCCGCAGGGGTCGGCCCGCCGGCACTTTGCGACGAAAGGACAACCGTGCGCGTGCCAGCGGGCAGGCGCGTGAGCAGGGCGAGGGATTCGTCGACGTTCACGCGGAAGCATTCCTCGCGACTTCGCGAAAAGAGGACGCCCGCGCAGTGCACGGCGTGGTCCACTGCCGGCGGCGGCTCGCCCCAGGGCATCACCCGCAGATTTCGGGGCAGTTCGGCAAACCCCTCGAAGGCGAGCTGCCGGGCGAGCTTCCCGGGATCGCGCACGCTGGCGACGATTTCCTCGTAACGGCCGTCCCGCAGGACCTCGAGCAGAAGGTTGAGTCCGACGAATCCCGTGGCGCCGGTCAGAAACAGGCGCATGGACGTCAGGCGGCCGCGAAGGGAATCGGGCGCTCGTAGATGCGGAACGTGCGATTGACGAAGCCGCCGAGCAGCTCGCCGTTTGCGATGATTTCCACGTTGTTCTCCTCCATCCAGCCGAGTTCTGCGGAGGGATAGCGGTCCCGCGCGCGGGCAAATTGCTCTCGCAGCAGCCAGGCGTGCAGACCGCGGTCGCGGAACTGCGGCAGGATGCCGTAGACCGTCTGGCGGCAGGACGTGATTTTCCGCGTCTTCATGCGCCAGAGAATCACCGGCAGGCGCAGCAGATGCGGCACACGCTGGAGGCCGTGCAGGATTTGATTGAAATCCGGCAGCGTGAGCGCCACGCCTGCCGGTTCGCCGTCCTTCTCCGCAATGAGGATGATCTTCGCGTCGGCGAAAGCGCGCATGTCGTCCGCCGCGCCGAGCAGATCCTCCATGGCGATCGGCACGAAGCCCCAGTTTCGCTCCAGCGTGTCGTTGTAAACCGCGTGCACGATTTCCAGCTCCTTCTCGAGCTTCGGGAGACTGATCGGACGCACCGTCATCTTCGAGCGCGCGGCGACCCGATTTGCCATCCGCTCGAGCCGTTCGGGTGTCGGCACCCCGGCCATCGGCAGGTGCATGCCGACGAGGTTTCGCACGCCGACGAAGCCCGCCTGCAGCAGGAGCGGCTCGTAATACGCAGGATTCCACGTGAAGCCGATGCACGGCGGCTTGTCGTGCGAATCGACGAGCAGGCCGCATTCGTCGTTGATGCTGGGATTGTAGGGCCCGCGCATGGCGGTGAGGCCGTGCTCGCGGAGGACGGAGGCGGCGCGATCGAACAAGGCGCGCGCGATCTCGGCATTGTCCTCGCAATCGAAGAAACCGAAGAAGCCCACCGTGTCGCCGTAACGGGCATTGTGCGAGCGATTGACGACCGCCGCAATGCGTCCGACGACCTTTCCTCCGCGACGCGCGAGGAACGGAAAAATCGTGCCGTGAACCCGCTGAAACGGCGAGTCTGGCTTCAGGTATTTTGCGACGCTACCGGGAAACGGCGGGATGAAACCCGGTTCCGTTCCGTGCAACGTCTCCGGCACCCTCTCGAAGCGGGTCCGATCCCTCGGCGTAAGACAGGCTGAAATCGAAAACATTTTTGCGGCGGCCGGGTTCTGAATATGCGGGGTCGTCGAAGGTGCCAAGCTCCCTCGCCAGCCGGGCAAAGATATCCAGCACGCGGTCGAGATCTTCGTCCGTATGCGTGGCCATGAAACTTGTGCGAACGATCGCCTCGCCGTAGCGGACGGCCGGGTAGATCGCCGGCGTGGCAAACACGCCCTCCTCGTAAAGACGCTGGGTGAACTGGAACGCCCGCGCCTCGCTGCCGATGAGAATCGGGACGATCGGCGTCTGCGTGGTGCCGATCTTGAAGCCGAGCGACTTGAAGCCCTCGTGCATCTTGCGGGTATTGCGCCACAGCGCGTCGATCCGCTCGGGCTCGCTCTGCATGAGCTCGAGCGCCTTCAGCACGCCCCCCGCCACCGCGGGCGCCAGCGAAGCCGTGAAAATGAAGCAGCGCGCCTTGTGCCGGAGAAATTCGATGACTTCCTTCGAGCCGGCGATGAAGCCGCCCATCGAGCCAAGCGACTTCGAGAACGTGCCCATCACGAGGTCGACATCGTCGTTCACGCCAAAATGGTGCACCGTGCCGCGACCGAGCGGCCCGAGCACGCCCAGGGCGTGAGCCTCGTCGACGTAGGTGAGCGCGCCGTATTCCTTCGCGGCCTCGATGATTGGCGGAAGGTCCGCAATGTCGCCCGACATGCTGAAGACGCCGTCGAGGACCACCAGCTTGCCGGTCGCCTCGGGCAGACGCTTCATCCGGTTCCGCAGCGAGACGGCGGAATTGTGGCGAAAGGGGACGAGCTTGGCCGGAGCGAACTGGCAGCCATCGATGATGCTCGCGTGGTTCTCGCGGTCGCAGAGAATCGCATCGTCGTCCTCGGTGAGAGTGGCCAGGGCGCCCTGGTTTGCAAAAAAGCCGGTCGAGAAGAGGAGCACCGCCTCGCGCTGGAGGAATGTCGCCAGGGCTTCCTCGAGCTGCTCGTGCAGGCGGATGTTGCCGTTGAGCAAGCGGGAGCCCGTGCAACCGGAACCAAACCGCCGCACCGCATCACAGGCCGCCTCGACCACGCGCTCGTCCTGAGCGAGGCCGAGGTAGTTGTTCGACCCGATCATGATCTTCTCGGCCCCGTCGCAAACGACGTGATTGCCTGCCGTGTCGTCGATGCGGCGAAAATATGGATAAAAGCCCTGGGCTCGTGCGTCGGCGGAATCCCGATAATCCCGGCACTTTTGTGTTAAATCTTTCGCCACCTTGGAAATAATAGACCGTTCTTTCGCACGAATTTGTGCCGTCTCAATCCATTTCGTCTCCAAAAGCCCTCCGTATCAATCAAAAAGGAGAGCCTCGCATGATCGGAGAGCACGAACCGAGGCAAGGGAAGCGAATCCCGTGCCAGTGATTACGCCGCTTGCCAGCACCGGTTTTCTCGGTCACTGTCTGGCCCCTCGGGGCGTAGCTTAGCTTGGTAGAGCGCCTGGTTTGGGACCAGGAGGTCGCAGGTTCGAATCCTGTCGCCCCGATTTTCTTCGACAGGATGAGAACAATCGTTCGACCGCCCGCGCGCGAGCGCCTCCTTTCGCGAAGTCCCGCTCGCGGAGCCCGGCATTTGCCGGGATAATCCTGTCGCCCCGATTTTTTCGTTTCGCATTTCCCGGAATGTCGCCTCGCCCGCCCGGTTTTCTGACGATGCTGCGCACGCTGTTGCGGGATTCGGCGCGGGAAGGCGCCGCCGCCCTCCGGGGCGATCCGGAAATGCCGGCCGAGGAAATCGTCCGCCGGCACGCCATTTGTCGCTCGAACGCCTGCGGCCAATACCTCGACCTTCACGATCAATGCGCCGAATGCGGCTGCCGCGTGGCGGTGAAGGTCGCCTGGCGCACGGCGGCCTGTCCGCTCGGGCATTGGCAGGCCCTCACTCCGATCGTCGTGCCGCCGCAGGACCCGCCCGCGACTTGATTCCCCCGGCGTGACGTGCGACACCGACGCCCTGCCATGCGCCTCGCCCTGAAAATTCTGGCCGTCCTTTTCGTCATCCTCGCCGGAGCGGCGATCTACGAGGGCGTCCTCAAGGTCCATGCCTACCGCGAGACGCAGTTCGCCGGGCGCGAGCTCACCCAGGTCCAGTTTCTCTCGCTGGCACGGAACCTCGGTTTCACGTGGCTCTTCGCGGCGATGTATGCGGCCATCGGCGCCGGCCTCTGGCAGCAGCGGAAGTTCACGTTCATCCTGGTGCTCCTGTTCGCGACGCTCGTCGGCCAGTGGATGAACGTCGGTTACCGCAACGGCTTCGTGCTCTCGTTCGTCGCCCTCGCGGTGCTCGCCGCGCCGAAGGTGCGGGCGTCATTTCGCAACTGACACGCATTCCGTTTTGAGTTCTGACGCGGCGCGGGTAGGCTGCCCGGAACGATGAATCCGCCGGTTGGCACCATCACTTTCCTCTTCAGCGACATCGAGGGCAGCACCCGCCTCTGGGAGCAGCATTCGGAGGCGATGCGCCTGTCCCTGCGCCGACACGACGAGATCCTGCGCAATGCGATGGAGTCGCACCACGGCTTCGTCTTCAAGACGATCGGCGACGCCTTCTGCGTAGCCTTCGATCGCGCCGGCGACGCCTTTGCCGCCGCCGCCCAGGTGCAGCACGAATTGCACGAAGAGGAATGGGGCCCAACCGGGCCGCTGAAGGTGCGCATGGCCCTGCACGTCGGCGCGGCCGAATTCCGCGACGGCGACTACTACGGCAACAGCCTCAATCGCGTCGCCCGCATTCTCGCCGCCGCGCATGGCGGTCAGGTGCTGCTTTCGCTGCCGGTCGAGGAACTCGTCCGCGACCACATCGCGCCCGGCCTCATGCTGCGCGACCTGGGCGAGCGCCGCCTGCGCGACCTCATTCGCCCGGAGCATCTCTTCCAGCTCGTTCTTGCCGGCCTGCCGGCGGACTTCCCGCCGCTGCGCTCGCTGGAAGTCACGCCGAACAATCTTCCGACGCTGTTGAATACCTTCGTCGGCCGCGGCCAGGAGCGCGACACCGTGAAGCAGTTGCTCGCGACCACTCGCCTGCTCACGCTCACCGGCACCGGCGGCACGGGCAAGACGCGCCTCTCCATTCAGGTCGCCGAGGAATCCCTCGCCGAATATCCCGACGGCGTCTGGCTCGTGGAACTCGCGACCATTTCCGATCCCGACCGCATCGTCGAACTCATGGCCGAGACCGTGGGCCAGCGCGAGGAACCCGGCGAATCCCGCCGCGCCGCGCTCATCCGCTACCTCTGCGGCCGGCGCATGCTTCTCATCATCGACAACTGCGAGCACCTGCTCGAGGCCTGCGCCGATCTCGTCGCCGAAATGCTCCGCAGCTGCAGCACCATCCGCATTCTCGCGACCAGCCGCGCCTCGCTCGGCATCGCGGGCGAACGCACCTGGGCCGTGCCGCCGCTCAGCGTGCTGAATCCCGCCCGGGACCTCTTTCAGATTTCCGACATCGTCGGCGTGGTGTCCCAATACGAGGCCGTTCGCCTTTTCATCGACCGCGCCGCCGCCGTGAAGCCCGGCTTCGAAGTCACCCGGCAGAACGCCGCCGCCATCGCCCAGATCTGCTGGCGACTCGACGGCATCCCGCTCGCGATCGAGCTCGCCGCCGCCCGCGCCCGCGTCCTCACGCCGGAACAGATCGCCCAGCGCCTCGACGACCGCTTTCGCCTGCTCACCGGCGGCGGCCGCTCCGTCCTGCCGCACCAGCAGACGCTGCGCACGCTCATCGACTGGAGCTACGACCTGCTCTCCGAGAGCGAGCGCGTGCTCTTTCGCCGACTCGGCGTCTTCGGCGGCGGCCGCACGATCGAGGCCATCGAGGCCGTCTGCACCGGCGACGGCGTCGACACCTACGACGCGCTCGACCTGCTCCAGCTCCTCGTCGACAAGTCGCTCCTCAGCGTCGAATCGGACGCCACCGACGCGACCCGTTACACGATGATCGAGTCCGTCTGGCAATACGCCCGCGAGCGCCTCGAAGCCTCCGGCGAATTCCCGGCGCTGCGCGACCGCCACCTCGATTACTTCCTCGTCCTCGCCGAAGAGGCCCGCCCCCAGCTCGAGAGCCTCAGCACCGCAAGGTGGCTCGACCGCGTCGGCTCCGACATCTTCAACTTCCGCCTCGCCTTCGACTGGGCCGCCGCCAGCACTCCGGAAAACACGCAGAAGGGACTGCGCATCGTCGCCGCCCTCACCCGTTACATCGAGATCCGTGGCAACTTCGAGGAAGGCAAGGCCGTCATCGAAGATCTGCTCGGGGCTCCCGGCGCCGAAGCCCCCACGCTCGCCCGCGCCGAGTCGCTCGTCGGCGCCGGCCGCATCGCCTGGTGCCGCGACAATTCCGAGGCGGCCGTCGGCTACTACCGCGAGGGCGTCGCCCTGTTCGAAAAGCTCGGCCGCACACGCGACGCCATCTTTCACAACGCCTTGCTCGGCTTCGTGGAAACCAACATCGGCATCACCGACGGCGTCGAAGAGCGCTTCCGGCGCGCGCTGGAGGCTGGCCGCGAACTTCAGGATGTCAGCCTCACCGCGATCGGCCTCAGCGGCATGGGAAGTTTTGCGGCGCGGCGCGGCGACAATACCGAGGCCCGGCGCCTGCGCGAGGAGAGCCTCGCGATCTACCGCTCGACCGGCGATCAATGGATCTCCGGCTACCTGCTCTGGGGCATTGCGAAGGCCTGCGCCATCGACGGCGATGCTCCCGCCGCCCGCGCGGCGCTCGAGGAATGGACGGCCATCGCCCGGAAGTTCGGCAACCGCTGGGTCACTCCCTACCTCCTCCAGATTTTTGCCGAAGTCCTCCTCATCGAGAAAGACGCCCCCGCTGCCGCCCGGGTTCTCGGCGCCTCCGAGGCCGGCCGCGAAGCCCTCGGCATCACGCTCGACGTCATCGATCGCGCCGACTGGGAGCGAACGGTGAGCACGCTCGGCCGCGAGCTGGATGCCCCGGCCCGGCTGCGCGAATGGAATACCGGCCGCCAGCTCGGCCTCTGGGAGGCCATCGACTTCGCCATTCACAACCGCAAGAGATCCGCCGCCGCAGCCGTCGCGGCCTGAGGTCCGTGAGCACGTTCACCACGCCGGATCCCCGCTTCGCCAGCCTCGGCCGCCTGCTCGGCGCCGGGGCCGTTGCCCGGCTCGCCCGCTCCCATGTCGTCGTGGTCGGCGTCGGCGGAGTCGGCTCGTGGACCGTCGAAGCCCTCGCGCGCTCCGGCGTCGGCGCGCTGACGCTCGTCGACATGGACGACATCTGCATCACGAACGTCAACCGCCAGCTCCCCGCCCTCACCTCCACCGTTGGCCAGGCGAAGGTCGCCGTCCTCGCCGAGCGCATCGCCCACATTCATCCCGGCTGCGCCGTCACTCCCGTCTGCGAATTCCTCACCGAATCGAATGCCGCCCGCCTGCTCGACGGCCCGTTCGACTTCGTCGTGGACGCCACCGATCGCATGTCCGTGAAGGCCGCCATCCTCGGCACCGCCCGGGCGCGCGGCATTCCCGCCCTCACCGTCGGCGGGGCGGGTGGCCGGGCGGACGCGACCCGCATTCGTTGCGTCGATCTCGCCGAGGCCGGCGGCGATGAGCTTCTCCGCCAGGTCCGCCGCAAACTCCGGCAGCACTACGGCTGGCCGGGCGGCAACGGCAATTTCTACGACGTCCCCGCCGTGCTCTCGAGCGAGCCTCCGGCCTACCCGTGGAGCGACGGCCGCGTCTGCGCCACGCCCGAGCCGGATTCGTCGCTCAAGATGGACTGCGCCACCGGCTTCGGCGCGGCGTGCTTCGTCACCGGGGCCTTCGGGTTCGTCGCTGCCGGCGAGGTCGTCCGCCGATTGGTTCAGGAGCCAAAAAGCCTCGCATAATTCCCGGCCACCGGCCCCGCGAGCTCCGCGACCGGCATCCCGCGCAACTCCGCCAGCCCCGCGTAGACCGCGCCGAGATTGCCGGGATGGTTCACCCGCTCGCCCGTCGCGGATCGCGCCGCGAACTGGTCGAGTTCCTCCGGCAGCGGCATGTCCGGCGCATCCGTCTCCACCAGCAGCCGATCGAGCGGCACCGCGAGGAACGCCTCCCGCTTCCGCTCCCGATTCGCCGCGAGGAACGATCCGGAGAACGAGAAATACCCGCCGCGCTCGACAAAGCCGCGCACCATTTCGACCGGCCCGCCATACGCATGCAGGAGGAACGGGGGCGCCGTTGCTTCGTGCAGCACCTCGTTCAACGCGCCCCACGCCCGCAGGCAATGGATCGTCACCGGCAATCCGCGCCGCGCCGCCTCCCCCAACTGCCACCGGAAAATCTCCAGCTGCCGGTCGAAATTCCGATCGGTCTTCCACCGATCGAGCCCGATCTCCCCCACGACGCCTCCGCCATCCAGCCGCGCGCTCAGTCGCTCCCGCCATTCCGCCGAGACCTCGTCGACCCGCCAGGGATGCACGCCATAGCTCGCGCGAATCCCCGCGTGCGCCGCCGCCAGCTCCGCCACCGCGGCCCAGTCCGCCTCGCTCGTGCCGTTCACGACCATTCCCGCCACCGCACCGCTCGCGAGAAAGGCGTCGCGCCACGGCGTGAGCTCCGCCGCCTGCAGGTGGTTGTGGGCGTCGAAGATCTTCATGTCGCCGAGAGCGCGCGGATCCGCTCGCAGACCTTCCCGAGGCCGTGCAGTCGCGTCGGCGAAAGCACCCGCGCAATGCCGAGGTCCTCGAGCAGCGTCGGCTGGAAATGCGCGGCCTCGGCCGCCTCCGCCCCGTCGTAGAACTCCGCAAGAAACGCCGCGAGCCCGCGCACGATTCCCGCCTCCGCATCCAGCCGCAATCGCAATGCTCCGCCGGCCACCTCGCCAGCCAGCCACACGCGCGAGACGCAGCCGGGCACAAGGTTCGCGTCGATCCGCTCCGCGTCGGTCAGCGGCTCCAGCCGCGACTTCCGCCCCACGATCGCGGCCAGCCGCTCCTGGGGATCGGGCACGAGCCGGTATTTTTCGGTCCACGCCGTTTGTTTTTCCGCAAGCGTCACCCCCGCACGATAGCGCGTCGCCCCGCTCCCGACAGGCAGGAAATCCGTCCCGGGCTTGCAGCGGCTGCGAATCTCGGGTTGGCTAGCGCGCAGACTGCTCCGCAGCATGATGCGATTCGCCGCCCCCCTGCTCCTCGCCAGCGCGCTCCTGCTTCTGGTCGCTCCGATCGGCGTTCGCGCCCAGGTCCCTGCCGGCGCGCCTCCCGCGGCCGCGAACGGCCCCACCGTCCGCAATCTCGTCTTTCTCATCCGCGGCCCCGACGGCGTCGTCAGCGCGATTCGCACCACCTCGTTCCAGCAGCAGGGCGCCGTGCTTCTGCTCGTGAATACGAAGGGCGGCCGCGCCATGGTGCAGGCCCGCACCGTCGCCGGCCAGCTGGCCTGGCTGACCGACGAGCAGCTCGCCGTCGCGAACACCATCGACATCGGCGTTCTCGCCACCCAATACGAGCTCGCCGCACGCAACATGCCCTCGGTGAAGAAGATGCTCGGCGAAGAAGCCGCCCGCCTGCGCGCCGAGCAGAAACGCCGGGCCGACGCCCTCGCCGCCGAGAAAAGTGCGGCCGAGGCGCGCATCCAGGCCGCCACCTCCTCCGTTTACGATCCCGGCGCCGGTTACACCGCCGAGGCCCTCGACGGCCTGCTTGCCGCCGCGGAGGCCGTGCGCGCCGAGAATCCCGCCGCCGCCCCGCGCATCGATGCCTGGGGAAAGCCCTTCCGCGCGCATCTCGAGCGATTGAAAGCCGGCGAAGTCTACGAGAACGGCGCGTGGATCACGAAGGAGCAGGTCGCCGAACGCGCCCGCGCCGAGCGCGAAGCCGCCTTCCAGCGCAGCCTCGCGGACCTCACGATCAGCGCCGTCGCCCTGCCCGCGGACGCCATTCAGGGCCTCGCCCGGAATGCCGCGATCTCCGCCGGCGTCGCGATGCTCGTCGGCATCGGCCTCATCGTCTTCGCGCGGCGCCGCATCGCCATGCGGGCCGTCGGCGTCGCCCTGCTCGTCGGCGGCCCGGGCTATCCCGCCGCCCTCTTCTTCCTTGCCACGCGCACACCCTCCGGGCTTCCGACGGAATCCACCCCGGCGGACCTGCAACCCGTGCTCCTCGCCCTCGAGGCCGCGGCCGACTCCGCCACGCCCGCGGACAGCCAGACGCTCTCCGAGGCCGCGGTGAACACCTTCCTCGCGCGGTTTCTCCGGATCGAACGCGCCGCGAACCCCACCGGCTGGGCCGCCACCCGCGAGGCCATCGCCGTCCGCCTTCTGCCCGATCGCCTGTTCCTGTTCGAGCTCCTCCGCAGCACGGATCGCGAATGGATCATCCGCTACACCCTCGACTTCCGCCCCCCCGGCGTGACGCCGCCGCTCGTTGTTTCCAGCGTCACCCTCGGCGCCCTCGACCTGCCCACCGGCGTCGCGCAGGCCCTCTGGAGAAATCTCGAGCCGCAGCTCGCCGGCCTCCTCTCCCGCGTCCATGTCACCGGCGGCCTGAAGATCCAGAATCCCACCGACGGAGCCATCAAACTGGCGCCGCAGACCCTGAAGCCCGACGCCAGCGCTCCGCTCGTCATCCCTCCTCCGTCTTTTAACGAGAATTCACCCGGCCAATCCCCCACCCCCGAGCGAAAAGAGGAGTCCACCGCATCACCGACTCCCATGCCATGATCCTCGACGCTCACTGCCGACTCTCGCTCGAAGCCACCTCGCCCGTTCCCGTGATCTTCATGCTCCGCCCGCGCAGCGGCTGGGGGCAGTGGGTGATGCGCGAGGAATACGTGATCGAGCCGCACGTCCCCATGTCCGAATACACGGACGACTTCGGCAACCTCTGCCAGCGCGTCGTCCTGCCGACCGGCCCGTTCTCGCTCGAGGCCAGCTGCACCGTCGACACCTCCGACACGATCGACGTCGATCCCGAGGCCACGTTCGTCCCCGTCGAGCTGCTGCCCGACCCCATCCTCAAGTTTCTCCTGCCCAGCCGCTACTGCGAGTCCGACCAGCTCGGCCAGCTCGCCCACTCCATCATCGGGAACCTCCCGCCCGGCTACCAGCAGGTCGAAGCCATCACCCGCTGGATTCACCAGAACGTCACCTACCAATACGGCACGAGCGACGCCTCGACCTCCGCGCGCGTGACGGCGGAATCTCACACCGGCGTCTGCCGCGACATGGCCCACCTCGGCATCGCCCTCTGCCGCGCCATCAACATCCCCTCGCGCTTCGTCTGCGGCTTCCTCCACGAGCTCGATCCCATGGACCTCCACGCGTGGTTCGAGGCCTACGTCGGCACGCGCTGGTATACGTTCGACGCCACCCAGTCCGAACCGAAAGGCAACCGCATCGCCATCGCCTACGGCCGCGATGCCGCGGACGTCGCCCTGCTCACGCAGTTCGGCCAGCTCCAGCTGAGCGACATCAAGGTGGATATCGGCCCGCACAAGGGCTGATCCCCGCTTGCCATCGCCGCCGCCACGCGCGAACCTCCCCCGGCATGGGCCCGCAGGATTTCCAATGAGGACCACGGACCCCGAGGTCGCGATCATCGGCGCCGGCCCCTGCGGATTGCTCACCGCGCTCGTCCTCGCCCGCCGCGGCATTCGCTGCGCGGTCTTCGAGCGCCGCGCGGAGCCGCTCGACCACCCCCGCGCCATGGCGATCAGCCGGCGCACGTCGGAAATCTTCCAGCAGCTCGGGATTCGCGACGCCATGGAGGTCTCCCATCTCCGACCCGGCGACTACGACCTCGCGATCTGGGAAACCTCGCTTGCCGGCGAGATCCACGGCCACGTGCCGTGGCGGCCGGACGATCCCTCGGTCGTGCCCTATCCCGGGCTCCACTGCCCGCAGACCGTCACCGAGCGCGTGCTTCGCGAAGCGCTGGCGGCCGAGGCGACGGCCGGCGTCTTCTTCGATCACGACGTGCTCTCCCACGAGGAGACCGCCGACGGCGTCCGGCTCCAGATCCGGCGCAGCCCGTCCGACGCGACGTTTCCCGTCGCGGCCCGCTACGTCGTCGCGGCCGACGGCGCCGGCAGCCCGATGCGGCGGTCCCTCGGCATCGAGGCCATCGGGCCGGGCGACCTCGGCCACTTCCTGAATACCTGCTTCCGCGCGCCCTACGGCGCGTCTCTGCGCGAGCGCCGGGCCGTGCTGCACCACCTGCTTCGCAAGGATCTCTTCGAGGTCTTCGTGGCCATCAATGGCGACGACCTCTGGCTCATGCACCACTTCCTCCAGCCGGGCGAAGATCCCGCGGACTACCCGCCCGAGCGGCTCGCCGACATCGTGCGCGAGGCCTCCGGCCTGCCCGAGGTGCCGGTGGAAGTGCTCGGCGTCACCCAATGGGTGATGAGCCCGAAAATCGCGAACGCCTTCCGCAAGGGCCGCGTGTTCCTCACGGGCGACGCCGCGGCCCGCCTCTCGCCCGCCGGCGGCCTCGGCATGAACACCGGCCTGCAGTCCGCGCACAATCTCGCCTGGAAACTTGCCGCCGTCCTGCGCGGCGCGCCCGCCAGTCTGCTCGACAGCTACGATACCGAACGCCGCGGCCATGTGATGGAGACCTTCTCGACATCGAACGATTTCGGCAAAGAGGTATGGACGATCCTCGAAGCCGGCCTTGCCGGCGATTACGCCCGCGTGCGGGAGCTCGTCGCCGGCAGTCGCCGCGGCGGCGGCGGCCTGGGGCTCGACCTCGGCTTTGCCTATCGGCAGGGCGCCCTCGTGCCCTCCGCGCAGGCCGCGCCGCAGTGCGGCATCGACGCCTACACGCCCTCGGCGCTTCCGGGCCGGCGCGCGCCGCATTGCCGGCTCGGCGACGGCGAACAGACGTTCTCCTGCCTCGATCTTTTCGGCCACGACTTCGTGCTCCTCGTCGCGGGCGATCCCGCGCCCTGGCGCGCCGACACCCCGCTTCCCGGCGGCTACGGGCTCGAGATCCACGGCATTGGTGCCGCGGGGCTCCGCGACGTCGACGGCGCGTTTGCCAGCATCTACGGGCTGGCTCCCGGCGAGGCCGTGCTCGTGCGGCCCGATGGCGTGGTCGGCGCGCGACTCACGTCCAGCGACGCCCTGCCGTCGGCGCTCGCCACGATCCTCGGCGGCGGCCCCGCCGTCGCGTAGCCCCGTCAGTCCGCGGCGTCCTTCGCCTCGGCCGGCTTCGCCGCCTTCTCCGCAGATGGCCCCTCGGCCGCCCGCGCCAGCACCTTCGAGAGGCGATGCAGCATCCACGCGCCCAGCTCGAAGGCATCGGCCAGCGCCGCGACCTCCGGCGCGGCGGATTGCGCCTTCGCCCGGTCCACCTGCGCCTTCACGTAGTCGCCGCGCCGCTTCGTCAGCGCCCGCAATTTCTCCACCGCCTCCGGACTGCGCTCCTCCGCCGCCCGCCGCGCCGCCCGGATGAGTTCGTGCAGCCCGTGCTTGAGCGTGTAAACCGCGTCCCGCAGGTCGTCCCGCTCCCGCACCTCGAAAAGCGCGTCGTTGAACTCCCGCACGGAGTCCTCGAAATACCGCACCAGCGACAGCTCGGCGCGCAGCAAGTGCAGCAAATACGCCTCCCGCTCGCTCAGCGAATTTCCCGCCGCCAGCCGCGCGCCGTATTGCTCGATCGTCGCGCTCAGCTGGCCAAACGCCGCGTCGCCGATCGGCTCGCCATCCTCGCCAATCTCCGCCTTCACCGGGTGCACGTGCACCGCCACCAGTAACCGCGACAGCTCCTTCGCCATCAGCTCCACGCCCGTCGTCGGGTCGTCCAGCGCACCGTCGGAGAGAAACTTCGGCGCCGCCAGCTCGGCGGAGGACTCGCCCGGCAGCCACGCCTCCAGCCGCCGCATCACCGGCCCGATCGCCAGCGCCATCACGCTCGCCGGCAGCAGATTCGAGAGCAGGAACACCAGCGCCAGCTCCAGCTTCGGCCCCACGCCAGCGTGCTCCACCGCCGCCAGCACCAGCGGCACGCCCGCCTTCTCGACGAGGAACAGCCCCGCCATCAGCAGCCCGCTCCACGCGCAGAAGACATCCTCGAACCGCACCAGCCGCTTCGACGGCCGGTCCAGATTCCACGCGAGGAACACCCGCAGCGCGATCGCCCCGAGGTTCGTCCCGTAGATCAGCATCGCCGCCTGCTCCGGCGAGAACGACCCCACCCCCGCCAGCGTGATGATCAGCATCGCCGCGCCCGTGTTCGACTGGAGGATCGCCGCCACCAGCACGCCGATCGCAAACGCCACCAGCGGCGCATCCACCGTCGCCGCCAGCATGTGTTGAAACCACGCCTCGTTCCGCAGCGGCGCCGCCCCGTCGCCCATGCTCTCGAGCCCGAAGAGCACCAGGCCCACGCCCAGCAGCACCCCCGCCGCCGCCCGCCACCGCGGCTGCCTCACCGTCCCCGAGAAAATGCCCGCCGCGCCCACGAGGTAGGCCACGTAAGGGTGGATATCCAGCGTCACGATGAACGCCAGCGCCGTCAGGCCCACGTTGCACCAAAGGATCACCGGCGCCGCGCCCCGCGCCGTCACGAACCCGCTGCGCACCATGCCCGCCACGATGAACGTGACCGCCGTCGCGCTCTGCATCAGCGCGCCAAAGCCCATGCCCGTCAGCCCCGCCAGCACCGGCCGCTCGCTCACCCGGTGGATCGCCCGCCGGAAGCTCGGCCCCGAAAGCCGGCGCAGGTTTTCGCCCACGAGCTGGATCCCGAGGAAAAACAGCCCCAGCCCGAGAATCAGCGCACTCAGCCCGTGCATAAGGAGAATGACTTAGCCGCAGAGACCGCCGAGGACACGAAGAAAGACGACCGCGCCGGGCTTCGCATCAGCAACTCCGCCACGCCGCCCCCCCGGGAAGACCGAAAGCGAGAGAACTCCTTCGCCCCATTCGTCAAAGGCATCCGCCTTCCTCCGCGCTCTCTGCGTCCTCTGCGGTGAAACCTCACTCCCTCACCAGGTGCGAGAAATCGTGCTCCGTGAGCTGGTCGATGCGGTCGATCGTGAGGTCCGCCGGCGGGTATTTCTCCTCGATCCCCGGCTCGTGCGCGTAATGGCCCTGGCGGACGAACACCGTCGTCAGCCGGTCGCCCCAGATCGCCTTCATCGCCGTCAGGATGCGCAACTTGTCATCCATCATCACGTAATGCTTCGCCGGGTGGATTCGCTCCACGTGGTCCAGCTCCTCCTCCTTGTGGATGTAGATCATCACATTGCGCACCACCGCCTCGAACAGCCCCGAGCGCTCCGCCTTCCGCGGCTGGAACACCGCATCGCCATCCGAGAGGATCGCCACCGTCCCCCACTTCTTGCAGTGCTGGATCGCATCCAGCGAGCCCGGGAACAACCGGTTCGCAAACGGGTAATCCACCAGCCACGAAGAGAGCCGCAGCAGCCGCGCATCCCGCATGTCGCTCACCCGGTAGCGCTGCAGCGCCCCGAGGTAATCCGCATAGCCCAGCTCCACCCGCAGCTCCTCGAAGATCTCCCAATACCGCTGGCTCACCGCCGTCCCAAAGTGCCGCGTGAGGTGGTGCCGCATATCCTCGGTCACCCGGTCGTTGTTGAGCAGCGTATTATCGATATCGAACAGAAAGACAACCGGCTCGGGAGGCTTGCTCATGGCGCCGACCCTAGGCCCCCACCCGCACCGAGGCAAACCCGGAACACAGGCCGGACGGATAAGGCGAAATATACCCCACCCCTTTATCAGCCGAGGCAGGAGTAGCTTGATTGGCTCATATCGCCCTTCTATTGAAGACAAGCATGCGTTGGGTAGTTCTTTGTCTGGCTATTGGGTGCTCAACGTCTTTCGCGGCCAGCTACAAGAAGCTCGGGACAGTTCCATACACCGCCACGGCCGTTGCTCCGGTCTCTCGATCGGGTGACGCCGTCTACATCGCCGACGGGAGTGCCGGGAAATTCGACTGCGGCCAAATCCAGATCCTTGAGAACGGAAAGAAACGCACGATCCATGTCTTCAACGGCTATGGAGGCAAACACCCAGCGGAGTTTGTCACGACTCGGAAGGCGGTGGTCGGAATCACGGACGCAGGCGGGCGATACGGCTCGGGAACCGTCTTCGAACTGCGTGGAAAGCGCTTCCGGATATTAGCCCACTTCCCGGAAGCCTTCGGAGCTCCGAGGACCCTCTTCGTGAGTGGGAAAACCATTTACGGTGCTTGCGCCAACGGCGCCTACCGGTTGCGGGGCCGAACGTTGGAGCTCTTTCCCCTTCCAGTCATCGCTTCAGCGGTGATTCTTCGGGGCAACCTGTATGCCGCGAAAAACTACCTTGGTTGGCTTTACCGCTTCGACGGGACGGCCTCGACCTTGATCACCGAGAACTGGTTCTCGTGGACTGTGCCCGGCCCACGCGCCCTACTCGGGATCACTGCCTATGGCGGGCGATACGGCTACGGCAGCATCACGGAGTTCAACCCATCGACCGGAGCGATGCGAACGATCGTGAATTTCCAAAGCTACAACGGAGGCCGGCCCGGCGAGATTGTCGTCCTGCGCAATGGCAAAATCTTCGGCGCAAATCCGGACGGCATTTGGCAAATCTCGAAGCGTCCTCGGAAAGTGTTGGATATCGACTCCGTGCAAATGCTGGGAACCGACGGCCGACGACTCTTCGGCCTAGCCGGCTTCCTTTCGAAGACAGTCTTTCGCCTCAGCCCCTAACTCTAAAAACAACGATTTCGAGGCGCGGAACACTTCTCGTGAGAACGTGGGTTCCTCTAAGGGCATAGGTCCCACAACTTGACTCATCGTCTAAGGACCGATCGTCCATGACGCGCCAGTCTTCGGCGCATGTCGAAGACTCCCCGCCCGCATACCGACCCGCCAAATTGTAGCCGATCGTCCACAGACGGCGGCGCCGTTTTCACTCATCGTCCGTCGATGACCGCTCCCGTCGCCAACAGCTACTTCTCCGGCGCGGGGTTGATGGACATCGGCCTGCGCCTCGGCGGCGTGGAAATTCAGCAGAGCTTCGAGATCGATTCCGTGTGCTGCGCCACGCAGCGACTCAACTTCTCACACGAAACGGTCGAGGGAGACATCCGCGCGAAGCTCGTCGCCGCCGAGAAGCCCTGCGACGTGATGATCGCCACCTATCCCTGCACGCGTTACTCGCCCATCGCCGACATCCACGGCACCCGCACCGGCGAAGACCTCTTTCTCCACTTCTTCCGCCACATCGCCATCCGCGAGCCCGAGGCCTACGTCATCGAGAACGTGCCCGGCATGCGGAAGTTTCCCGTCGTGATGGAGGCGATGACCGCGCTGCCCCGCTATTTCATCAACGTCTTCTGCCCCGTCTCCACGCAAACGTGGCTCCCGCAACGCCGCGACCGCCTCATCATCCTCGGCACGCGGCGGCCCTTCACGTGGCGCCCACCCGAAGCAGGCCATCGCGTCACCCTCGCCGAAATCCTCGAAGACGAACCGGAAGTCGAAATCCCCAGCTACGTCGCAAAGCGCCTCGACGGTGCCTACCGCGACAAACCCATCATCAGCGATCCCTCGCGCGGCGACCTCGCCCCGACTTGCGTCGCGCATTACGCAAAGGACGTCTCCACGCGCCTCGTTGTCGACCGCCGCTTCCCGCGCGGCGTGCGCCCTTACAGCGTCCGCGAATACGCTCGGCTCCAAGGAGTGCCCGACAGCTTCCGCTTCACCGGCACCTCGCGCGACGCCTACCGCATGATCGGCAACGGCGTGAGCGTGCCCGTCGGCGAATGGATCGGGCGGGAGCTCGTGCGGTATTTTCGCAGTTCGTAGAGGAAGCTACGACTTCTTGAAGATCGTTGCGTAGTGCGTCGCGAGGAACTTTTCGTCCGGCAGGGCGGCGTCTTCGGGGAGCCGCAGCGGCTCGCCGACAAACGCGCCAAAGTTTTCCTGCACGCTTCGCTGGGCGAGTTCGCCCTTCAGACGCGGGGAAAGCAGGAGGCGCAAATCTTGGTCGAAGGCAATCAATCCGAGATCGAAGGCCGCGTCGTGCAACCTCGATAGGCAGAGGCCATTTCTCACGTTCAGCCGCTCGTTCTCGGCCACGCTCCACGGAAGGATGTGCGAGGCGACGAGCAGCTCGCGGATGGCGAGCTGCGTGACCCCGCAACGGCCACCGAAGTTGTTCAGCACGGCGTTGCGAAAATACTCCTGCCCACGGCGTTGTTTCACCGTGACGGTGACGTCCGTAGGTCCTGCGGGCGGATTTCGCCGGACGCGGATGCCCGTCTTAGGCACGACTTCGAGAGTCGCGTTGGCCGGCGTGGCGAAGAGCTTCCGCAGCATCTCTTCGCTCGCGGGAACGGTCTCGCCCAAGTTGTCGTGAAACTCTTGCCACATCTGACGGTCGAGGTTGCTCGCGCCAGCGAGCCCGCGAATGCCGCGCATCTGCAAGGCCGGATCGAGGGATGCGAAGTTGCAGAGCTTCATCGCAACGCTGTCGGACGTGCGGCCCAACTTTTCCGCGAGGGCGATGATAGCCGGCTGTCGCGCGTGAAACTGCCCGAACGTGAGCTTGTGGTAGAGATTCAGCGCGACAAGCAATTCGTCGCGAGTCCAACGGCGTCGGGGCGTGGCCATCGGAGCGGAGATTGAAAGGCGGGGCGCTTTTTGTCGATGGGTGATTCGCATCTGGGCGCCTCGGGAGTGCGACCTTGCGGCGAAGCATTGGCAGCGGGTGGCGCGGCGGTTGCGGCGGGCCATTCTGACTTCTCGGAAGGGGCCGGCCGGCGGTTGACGGGGCATTCCGAGAACCCGGAACGCTCCATCTCTCGTGTGGGACGCCCTTCCGAGAACCTGGAATGCTCCATCTCTGGTGTGGGACGCCATTCCGAAAACTCGGAATGCTCCACCTCTCGTGTGAGAACCTGGAATGCTCCATCTCTGGTGTGGGACGCCATTCCGAAAACTCGGAATGCTCCGCCACTCGTGTGGGATGCCATTCCGAAAACTCGGAATGCTCCACCTCTCGTGTGAGATGGCATTCTGAAAACTCGGAATGCCGTCTCAAGCGGGTAGGGAGGGCTTCTGAGAACCCGGAAGCCGTCCTCCGGCGGGCAAACAAACGGGGCGGCGGGAGCGAACGCCCCGGAAGTCGCGAGCAAAGCGGGGGCGACTTCTGATCTTCCCCTGACATTCCCGTATCGTCCGCTCCCGTATTTTGGTTGCCAGTCCTCTTTTCTGGCTATAGACGAATGGGCATTCGTGAGGACTCCGGCGAGGCGGCCGCCGGCGAATTGCGAAGGTCGTATCCTCTAAAATTTGCCGCCTTTGGAGACCTCAAGCGTTACCTTTCGAACCCCTTCGACTCGAAGGAGATCAGCATCGACGAACTCGTGGCCTTCACGGCCGACCACCTCGGCAAGCTCACGGGGCAGAACCCGGGCGGGATGTTCAACGAGGCGATCGCGGCGACGGATGCGCTGTTCACGGCGCTGTCGGGCACGATCTCCGCGGAGGATACGGCAGGGGCGATCCGCCAGGCGCGCACGGCGGCGACGACGGCGAAGCGGGAGGCGATTTTCGAAAAGCTCAGCCAGCTGGAGGGCCTCATCCATGCGCGATTCCCGCGCACTTCGGCGACGTTATGTGGAGCTGCTGCCGGGCGGGCTGAAGGAGTTCCGCGAGGCGACGCTGGATGCGTTGAACGGGAAGCTGGTGGCGCTGCTCGCGCGGCTGGCGCCGTATGCGGCGACGATCGGCACGGCGGATGTGGCGGGGCTGACGACGTTGCAGGGGGAATGGGCGACGCTGCGCGGCGAGCAGGTGGCGAAGAAGGGCGTGTCGACGGATGCCTCGGGGAATCGCCGGGAGGCGGCGGACGCGCTGCGCGAGCAGCTTTTCGACAATCTCCTCGCGATCGCCCGCCACGAGAAGGGCCAGCCGGAGAAGCTCGGCCTCTACATGCAGCAGAGCCTGCTGGAGGACGCGACGCAGTCCGCCGAGGAACCGGCGCCGGCGACCCCGGTGTAGGGGGGGCGGGCAGGGCGAATCCTACGCCGCCGCAACCAGCCGGCGGACGCTGAGCACTTCGTTGGAAAGAAGCGGCTCCAGCCAGGATTCCGGCACGGAAGTCACGGCAATCGTGTCCCCAAGGGCGTTGAATACCTCGATGGAATAGCCGTCCTCGGTATCTCCCATCGGGTGATGATCCACGATCTTCACCACATCGCCGGCACAGAGGCCATCCGTGGGAAGATCCCGGGCAAGCGCGGCGTCGGTATAGAGTTCGAACTTCATGCGGTCGGTGCTTTGTCCGGGACCAAGGTAACAAACTTCGTCTGGCGCGACAAATGTTCCGTCATCCAGATCGTGCGAACTCGCAGCATCCGGCCAGTAGGTCCGGTGAGCGAGGTCCGGATTTGATAAAACTGCCCATGCTCGGTGCTCTCCAGCACTTCGGCATCGAGCGGCAGGATCTGCTCGCGAAGGTCTGCAATGAGCCGGTCGGCATGGTCGCTGTCGTAACCCGCCAGAGCAAGGAAACGGCTTTTGTCTCCGTTGGCACGTCGCACGAGCAGATAGTGAGTAATCTTGCGCGGGTCGATGATGGCGTCTTTCGGGAGCTTCATCGCGCGGTTTCCAGGCTGCCGACAATGCGGCTGACAGCGCTGATCGTCTCTTGAACCTCCGCCATCGTATTCGTGACGCCGAGCGAGAAACGAATACTCTCGTGGGCGGCGGCTCCGGGCTTCATGGCGGCGATCACGTGCGAGGGATCGGGCGAATCCGCGAGGCAGGCGGAGCCGCTGCTCGCGCAGATGCCAGCTTGATCGAGCAGCAGGAGCAGGGCCTCGCTGTCGAGGCCGGGAAAGTGGAGGTTCGTCGTGTTGGCGAGACGGCGGTCGGCATGGCCATTGCGCGTCGATCCCGGCACGGCGGCGAGGATGTCAGTTTCCAATGCATCGCGCAACGGGAGCACGGTGCGGGCGAAGGCATCGAGTTTCTTCCGCGCATGGGCGGCAGCGACGCCGAGGCCGGCGACGAAGGCGACATTCTCGGTGCCGCCGCGACGGCCGCGTTCCTGGTGTCCACCACTTACGAAAGACGTGAACGGCGCCTTGCGCCGCACGTAGAGCGCGCCAATGCCCTTCGGTGCGCCGATCTTGTGGCCGGAGAGCGCGAGGTAGTCGACGGACAGGCTTTTTACATTGAGCGGCATCTTGCCCACCGACTGCACGGCATCGCAGTGGAAGAGCACGCTGCGCTCGCGGCAAATCGCCGCAATTTCCTCGGTCGGGAAAAGGACGCCTGTCTCGTTGTTCACCGCCATCAGCGAGACGCCGACCGTGTCGGGCGTGATGGCTGCTTCCAGGTCGGTGAGCGATAACAGTCCGTCGCGATCGACAGGCAGATACGTGATGCGGAATCCCATCTCTTCCAACCCGCGGCAAAAACTCAACACGGCCGAATGCTCGACGGCGGAGGTGATGAGGTGCCGCTTCGTCAAGTCGGCTCGCAGCATGGCGTGGAGGGCGGTGTTATCGCTCTCGGTGCCGCCGCTCGTGAAAATAATCTCCAACGGGTGCGCCCCAATGAAGTCGGCAACCTGCTCCCGGGCCGTTTCCAGAGCCTTCCTGAGCTTCGAGCCAAATCGATAGCTGCTCGAAGGATTACCCCATTCCTCGCGGAAGTAGGGCATCATGGCCTCGACCACCTCCGGGAGCACGGGCGTGGTCGCGTTGTGGTCGAGGTAGATCATTGAGGAATCGGAGATTCGCGGAACTTCCGAAACGGAACAAGGAAACTGCCTTACCGCCCCCAAAATCTCCTCGCGATCGCGCGCCACGAGAAGGGCCAGCCGGAGAAGCTCGGCCTCTACATGCAGCAAAGCCTGCTGGAGGACGCGACGCAGTCCGCCGAGGAACCGGCGCCGGCGACTCCGGTGTAGGGGGGCAACCGTTGGCGGCGGGCCCTAGTCGAGCACGAAGGGCTCGGGATTGGGCGGGCGATTTGCCGCCAGGCCAGACTCCAGCAGGAAGCGGGCGTGGGCCAGCATGAGCTCGTAGGACGGCGCGGGAGCCGGCAGCGGAGCTTCCTCTTCGCGCACGACGAGGAGGTCGAGGTCAAAGAGGTGGCTCGAAGTCGCGCTGGAGGCGTTCGCGGATGATGGGCGAGGCATACCGATTCAGCATCTGTTCGAATTCCGGGCTGGAGATGTCAATGTGTTTCAGGCGGATGAGCTGGGTGATGTCGAGGTAGTCGACGCCCGCCTCGACCCGGTGCGGGGATTGCAGGGCGTGGAGCTTGAGGGCGATGAGATGCAGCGCACCGATCACGCGCACGCGACGATGGCCGATCTCGAGCCATTCGCTGCTGGCAATGAGCTTCGTGAGGGTGGCGTCGTCCACGAGCATGAGGTCGACTCGCAGTCCGGCCGGCCCACGCGGTTCGAATTGCGCGAAGGCCCGGATCGGGCGCTCCGGCGCAACGAGCCGGTAGCCGGCGCTTTCCAGCACTTCACTCCAGGCCCGCAGGTCGCGGCTTGCGAGAAGGAAGTCGAAATCGGTCGTTGTGCGGATGAAGCCGTGCGCGTTCACGGCGTGGCCGCCGATGACGAGGAAATCGAGCCCGGCCGCGGTAGCGGCATCCACGCAGGTCTGGAAGATGTCGCGCGGGTCTTCCATCGGCGGGGCTACGCGGCGGCGAAGGTCTGCGAGACGATTTCCTGGGCCTCGGTCTGGATGCGCTTCAAATGCGCGGCGTCGACGAAGCTCTCGGCGTAGATCTTGTAGACGTCCTCGGTGCCGGAGGGACGGGCGGCGAACCAGCCGCTGGCGCTCTCGACCTTGAGGCCGCCGATGGCTTCGCCGTTGCCGGGGGCCTTCGTGAGCATGCGGGTGATGGGCTCGCCGGCGAGCTCGGTGGCGGGCACCTGCTCGGGCGAGAGGGCCTTGAGGATCTTTTTCTGCTCGGCGTTGGCAGGGGCGTCGATGCGCTCGTAGACGGGAGCGCCGAATTCCTCGGTGAGCGATTGGTAGTGCTGGCCGGGGTCGCGGCCGGTCTTTGCGGTGATTTCCGCGGCGAGGAGGCCGAGGATGGGGCCGTCCTTGTCGGTGGACCACACGCGGCCGTCTTTCTTGAGGAACGAGGCGCCGGCGCTTTCCTCGCCGCCGAAGCCGAGGGTGCCGCCGAAGAGGCCGTCGACGAAGTATTTGAAGCCGACGGGGACCTCGATGAGCGGGCGGCCGAGCTTGCCGGCGACGCGGTCGATCATGCTGGAGCTGACGAGCGTCTTGCCGATGCCAACGCCAGCGGGCCAGCCGGGGCGATTCGCGAAGAGGTAGTTGATGGCGACGGCGAGGTAGTGGTTCGGGTTCATCAACCCGCAGCTCGGGGCGACGATGCCGTGGCGGTCGGCGTCGGTATCGTTCGCGAAGGCGATGTCGAACTTGTCCTTCAGCCCGATGAGGCCGGCCATGGCGTAGGGGGAGGAGCAGTCCATGCGGATCTTTCCGTCCCAGTCGACGCTCATGAAGCGGAAGGTGAAGTCGATCTCGTCGTTCACGACGGTGAGGTCGATGCCGTAGCGCTCGGCAATGTGGGGCCAGTAGGCGACGGAGGAATTGCCGATGGGGTCGACGCCGATACGGAGGCCGGCGGCCTTGATGACGTCGAAGTCGATGACGGCGCCGAGGTCGCCGACGTAGTCCGCGATGTAGTCGAACTTCGTGGCGGCGGCCTTCGCCCGCGCGAGCGTCGTGCGCTTCACGTCCTTCAGCCCGCCGGCGAGCAGCTCGTTGGCGCGTTTTTCCATCCAGCCGGTGATGTCGGTATCGGCCGGGCCACCGTTGGTGGGGTTGTATTTGATGCCGCCGTCGGTGGGCGGATTGTGCGACGGAGTGATGACGATGCCGTCGGCGAGGCCGGAGGATTTGCCGGCATTCCAGGCGAGGATGGCATGGGAGATGGCGGGCGTGGGCGTGTAGCCATCCTGCGCGTCGATCATGACGGTGACGCCGTTGGCGACGAGCACCTCGAGGGTGGAGATCCACGCGGGCTCGGAGAGCGGGTGGGTATCCATGCCGAGGA
Source organism: Chthoniobacterales bacterium (assembly GCA_036569045.1). Taxonomy (NCBI): domain Bacteria; kingdom Pseudomonadati; phylum Verrucomicrobiota; class Spartobacteria; order Chthoniobacterales; species Chthoniobacterales bacterium. Next base: position 48,775 of record DATCRI010000028.1, read on the forward strand.
AGAGCGGGCCGGTGATGCCCGCGCCGGCGCGGTATTCGGCCACGGCCTGGGCGATGGCGAGGATGTGGCCTTCGTTGAACGTGGTCTTGAACGAGGAGCCGCGGTGGCCGGAGGTGCCGAAGGCGACGCGCTGCGCGGGCACGGAGGCGTCGGGCTGATCGGCGTAATACGCCGAGATGAGGCGGGGCAGGTTGACGAGGATGGAGGCGGGGGCGGGCTTTCCGGCAAGGGGACTGAGGCTCATGGAATCAGCGAAGTTTCGCCGAGGGTAGGCCCCGGCGCGGGGCTTGGCGAGCGGGGATCGCCGCCCGCGGGCTGGACAATCGGGGAGCCGGGTTTACGCTTTTCGTGTGACCCCCCTGCTCGGCGAATTCGTCGGCACGATGCTGTTGATCATTCTCGGCGACGGCGTGGTGGCCAACGTGCTGCTTGCGAAGTCCAAGGGCCAGAATGGCGGCTGGATGGTGATCGCGACCGGCTGGGGGCTGGCGGTTTTCTTCGCCGTGGCGGTGGTGGCGCGGGTGAGCGGCGCGCACCTGAATCCCGCGGTGAGCGTGGGCCTCGCGACGGCGGGGCTGTTCCCATGGGCCGACGTGCCGGGCTACGTCGTCGCGCAGATGCTCGGCGCCTTCGCCGGGGCCGTGGTCGTGTGGCTCGCGTATCTGCCGCACTGGCGCGTGACCGACGATGCGGAGCTCAAGCGCGCCATTTTCTGCACCGCGCCGGCGATCCGCAGCGCGCCCGCGAATTTCCTCTGCGAGGTGATCGGGACGTTCGTGCTCGTGTTCGGCGCGCTCGCGATGAAGGGCGCCTTCGAGCCGGCGCCCCTGAGCGGCGCGGCGGTGCCGATGAACCTCGGCGCGCTGGGGGCCATCCCGATCGCGCTGCTCGTGCTGGCGATCGGCCTCTCTCTCGGCGGCCCGACCGGCTACGCGATCAATCCCGCCCGCGACCTCGGCCCCCGCCTCGCGCACGCGCTCCTGCCCATCCCCGGCAAGGCCGGCAGCGACTGGGGCTACGCCGCGATCCCCGTCGTCGCCCCGCTCGTGGGTGGCGCGCTCGCCGCCCTCGCCTACGTTGCCCTCGGAAAGTTTTAACGCCCCGCCTCCCATGAAATACCTCCTCGCCCTCGACCAGGGCACCACCAGTTCCCGCGCCATCGTTTACGACGCCACGTGCACGCCCGTCGCCTCTGCGCAGAAGGAATTCACGCAGCATTTTCCGCAGCCCGGCTGGGTGGAGCACGACGCGAGCGAGATCTGGCACGGCGTGGTCGAGACCGCGCGCGACGCGGTGTCGCAGGCCGGCATTGCGATCGAGGACATCGCCGCGCTCGGCATCACGAACCAGCGGGAAACCGTCGTCGTGTGGGATCGCGCCACGGCCCAGCCCATCGCGCCGGCCATCGTCTGGCAGGACCGCCGCACCTCCGACTACATGACCGCGCTGCGCGAGGCCGGGAAGGAGCCGCTCATCCAGCAGAAGACCGGCCTCGTGCTCGACTCGTATTTCTCCGCGAGCAAGCTCCACTGGCTGCTCCGCGACCGGCCCGACGCCCGCGCCCGCGCCGCGGCGGGCGAACTCGCCGCCGGCACGATCGACTCGTGGCTCATCTACAAGCTCACCGGCGGCCGTGAGCACGTGACGGACGTGACCAACGCCTGCCGCACGATGCTGATGAACATCCACACCGGCGACTGGGACGACGAACTGCTCGCGCTCTTCGACATCCCGCGCGCGGTGCTGCCGCGCATCGTCGCGAATGGCGTGCAGCTCGGCGAATCCATCCCCGGCTTCCTCTCGAAACCCGTCCCGGTCTTTGGCGGCGTCGGCGACCAGCAGTCCGCCCTCTTCGGCCAGCTCTGCGCAAAGCCCGGCCTCGTGAAATGCACCTACGGCACGGGCTGCTTCATGCTGGAATTCACCGGCGGCGAACCCGTCGCCAGCCGGAATCGCCTGCTCACCACCGTCGCATGGAAGCTCGGCGACGCGCCGATGCAATACGCGATGGAGGGCAGCGTCTTCGTCGGCGGGGCGGCCATCCAGTGGCTGCGCGACGGCCTCGGGATCATTCGCTCGGCGCCCGAGGTGAACGACCTTGCCGCCCGCGTGGCGGACTCCGGCGGCGTGACGCTCGTGCCGGCCTTCACCGGCATGGGCGCGCCGTATTGGGACGGCTCCGCCCGCGGCGCGCTGCTCGGCATCACCCGCGGCACCACCGCCGCCCACCTCGCCCGCGCGACGCTCGAGGGCATCGCGTTTCAGGTCACCGATCTGCTCGTGGCGATGGAGAAGGATTCCGGGCGGAAGATCTCCACGCTGCGCGTCGATGGCGGGGCCGCGGCGAGTGATCTCCTCATGCAAATCCAGACCGACCTGCTCGGCGTGCCCATCGAGCGACCGAAGAACGTCGAGACCACCGCGCTCGGCGCCGCGATGATGGCCGGCCTCGGCGCGGGCGTCTGGAGCAGCCTCGACGAGCTCTCGAAGGTGCGCGAGGTGGAGAAGAAATTCTCACCCGTCACCACCGCGAAGCAGCGCCGCGAGCGCCTCAAAACCTGGCGCCGCGCCGTGAAGCGCGCACAGAACTGGATCGTGGAATAATCTTATGAACCGCAACGAAATGCTGGAGCGCATCCGCTCCGAGAAGGAATGGGACGTCGTGATCATTGGCGGAGGCGCCACCGGCCTCGGCGTCGCGGTCGACGCCGCCACGCGCGGCTATCGCACGCTGCTCGTCGAGGCGCACGATTTCGCGAAGGCCACGTCCAGCCGCAGCACGAAGCTCGTGCACGGCGGCGTCCGCTACCTCGAGCAGGGCGACATCCCGCTCGTGCTCGAGGCGCTGCGCGAGCGCGGCCTGCTCCACCGCAACGCGCCCCACATCGTTCACCACCTCTCGTTCATCGTGCCGCGCTACAAATGGTGGGAGGGCCCGTTCTTCGGCATCGGCCTGAAGATGTATGACCTCCTCGCCGGCAAGCTGAACCTCGAGAAATCCCGCCTGCTCAGCCGCGAGGAAACCATCGCGCGCATCCCGAACATCGAGACGGAGAACCTGCTCGGCGGCGTGGAGTATTTCGACGGGCAGTTCGACGACGCGCGCCTCGCGATCACCCTCGCGCAGACCGCCGCCGACCACGGCGCCACCCTGCTGAACTACGTGAGAGCCACCGGCCTCACGAAGACGGACAACCTCATCACCGGCCTCACCGCCGAGGACGTCGAGACGGGCGAGGCCTTCACCCTGCGCGCGAAGGTCGTCATCAACGCGACGGGAATCTTCGCGGACACGATCCGCCACATGGACGAGCCGCAGGGGCCCGCCGTCGTGCAGCCCAGCCAGGGCGTGCACCTCGTCTTCGACCGCAGTTTCCTGCAGGGCGACTCGGCCATCATGGTGCCGCACACCGACGACGGGCGCGTGCTCTTCGTCATCCCATGGCACGACCGCGTGCTCGTCGGCACGACCGATACACCGATGCCGCACGCCGACGTCGAGCCTCGCGCGCTCGACGAGGAGATCGGCTTCATCCTGCGCAACGCCTCGCGTTACCTCGCCCGCGATCCCCGGCGCAGCGACATCCAGAGCATCTTTGCCGGCCAGCGTCCGCTCGTGCGGCCGCCGCGCTCCGACGGCTCCAGCACGAAGCAAATCTCGCGCAATCACGAGGTCCTCATCTCCGACGCCGGCCTCGTCACGATCGTCGGCGGCAAATGGACGACCTACCGCAAGATGGCCGAGGACGCGATGGACCACGCCACGCTCATCGGCGAGCTGCCCGAGCGCAAATGCGTGACCGAGACGCTCCAGCTCCACGCATGGACCAGTCCACACGCGCCCGAGGTCGACGAAGCCCTCGACGTCTACGGCAGCGACGCCCAGCACATCGCGCGGTTGATCCAGGCCGACGCCACGCTCGCCGAGCCGATCGCCACCGGGCTCCCCTACCAGCGCGCCCACGTCCTCTGGGCCGCGCGGCACGAGCTCGCCCGCACGATCGAGGACGTCCTCGCCCGCCGGCTGCGCGTTCTCTTCCTCGATGCCCAGGCCGCCCTCGACGCCGCTCCGGTGGTGGCCGAGCTGCTCGCCTTCGAGCTCGGGCACGACGCCGATTGGATCGCCGCACAGCTTGCCGACTTCCGCAAACTTGCCGGCGGCTATCTCGCGCCGAAGTGATAGATTGTCCGCCATGCTCCCGCTCAAAGATCCCACGCTCCTCAAGACGCTCGCCTGCCTTTGCGGCGAATGGCGGGCTGCCCGTTCCGGCGCCACGATCGCGGTCACGAATCCGGCGACCGGCGAAGTGATCGCCACCGTGCCGGAGTTGAGCGGCGAGGAAGCCCACGAGGCCATTGCCTTCGCCGCCGAGCGCATGAAGGAGTGGCAGAAACGCACCGTGCTCGAGCGCTCGAGGATCCTGCGCCGCTGGTTCGAGCTGCTCGTGGAGAACACCGACGACCTCGCGCTGATCCTGACGAGCGAGCAGGGCAAGCCGCTGGCCGAGGCGAAGGGCGAGATCGCCTACGGCGCGGCCTACATCGAGTGGTTCGCCGAAGAGGCGAAGCGCATCGGCGGCGACCTCATCCCGCCGCCTTCGAACGACCGCCGCATCCTCGTTCTTCGCCAGCCCGTGGGCGTCTGCGCCGCGATCACGCCGTGGAATTTTCCGAACGCGATGCTCACCCGCAAGGCCGCGCCAGCGCTCGCCGCGGGTTGCGCAATGGTCTGCAAGCCCGCCTCGCAGACCCCGCTTTCCGCGCTCGCCCTGGCCGAGCTCGGGGAACGCGCCGGCCTGCCACCGGGGCTTTTCAGCGTGCTCACCGGCCCCGCCTCCGCGATCGGCGAGGCCTTCACCTCCAGCCCGATCGTGCGCAAGCTCACCTTCACCGGCTCGACCGGCGTCGGCAAGAAGCTCATGGCCGCGTGCGCGGGCACCGTGAAGAAAGTGACGATGGAACTTGGGGGCAACGCGCCGTTCATCGTCTTCGACGACGCCGATCTCGACGCCGCCGTCGAGGGCGCGATGGCCTCGAAATACCGCAACACCGGCCAGACCTGCGTGTGCGTGAACCGCCTGCTCGTGCAGTCCGGCATCTACGACGCCTTCGCCGCGAAACTCGTCGCCGCGGTGCGAAATCTGAAGGTCGGCAACGGACTGGAACCCGGCGTCGAGCAGGGCCCGCTCATCGAGGAAATGGCCGTCGAGAAGGTCGAGGCGCTCGTCGCGGATGCCCTTGGCAAGGGCGCGCGGGTGCTCACCGGCGGCCGGCGGCACGCCCTCGGCGCGACCTACTACGAGCCCACCGTTCTCGCTGAGGCCACGCCGGCGATGGATCTCGCGGAGGAGGAAATCTTCGGCCCGGTCGCACCGCTCTTCCGCTTCGAGACCGAGGAGGAAGCCGTCGCCCTCGCGAACGACACGAACGTCGGCCTCGCGAGCTACTTCTACACGCGCGACCTCGCCCGCATCTGGCGCGTCGCCGAGGCGCTGGAATACGGCATGGCCGGCGTGAACACGGGCCTCATCTCGAACGCGATGGCCCCCTTCGGCGGCGTGAAGGAAAGCGGCCTCGGCCGCGAAGGCTCGAAATACGGCATCGAGGACTACCTCGTCCTCAAATACGTTTGCCTTGCCGGGCTGTGAGCGACGGGCTTCCCCCTTGACCATTCCGCACGACATCCGCTTACCTGCGGGATGCTTTATTGCTGTAACGGGGCATTCAAAAGCGGTTCGACCTGGCTTTACATCATCGTTTGCAACCTTGTCGGTCGCGGCGAAGCCCTGCCCTCCCGGTTTGAAAACCCGAAACGACTCAATCGGGGCCTTCAACGGGAGCTTCTCCTGCCTTTTCTCGCGGAAGTCGACCTGACCGCCGCGCATTACGTCATCAAATCGCACTACGCGGACGCCGAGGCCCGCGAGGCCCTTACCGCGAATCCGAATGCCCGCGTCTGCGGCGTCTCCCGCGATCTCAAGGACGTCGTCGTCTCGGCCTACTTCCACTACAAGCGGCTCGGCGAAACCGCGGCGCCCTTCGAGGAGTTCTTCTGGGAACGCGGGCTCCGCGTCGTCAAGCGCGTGCATGCCTACAACGAGCTCTGGAGCGCGCCGCATCCGCAGATTTACATGACGCGCTACGAGGCCCTGCACGAGGACTTCGCCGCAGAAGTCGGCCGGCTTTGCGAATTTCTCGGCCTCTCGCCCGATCCCGCGCTCATCGAAGCCGCCCGCGCGAACAGCAGCTTCAAGCAGCAACAGGCCAAGGAGGTGCAGAAGAAGGGCGAATCCGAGCACAAGTTCTTCCGCTCGGGCAAGGCCAGGGACTGGGTGAACCACCTCACTCCCGAGATGGCCGCCGCCGTGGACGCCATCCAGTTCGGCCACGGAGCGCCCGCCAGTTCCTGACTCGATTCCGCGTCAGTCGCCGCTCGCTTCGGGCGGCAGCAGCCGGCGCGCGCTGGCCACGGTATCGATCTCCGCGACCGTCTTGTCGGCGCGAATGCGGTGGATGCGAGGGAAGCGCAGCGCGAGTCCGCTCGCGTGCCGCGCACTCGGCTGGATCGAGTCGAAGGCGACCTCCAGCACGACCTCCGGGCGCACGTCGTAAACGCGACCCCGCTGGCGAACGATCATGCCGAGAAATCGCTCCGTGAACGCCGCGATTTCCGCATCGGTCAGGCCGCTGTAGGCCTTGCCGATGTTCAGCAATTCGCCCGTCACCTCGTCGCGCACGGCGAAGGTGTAGTCGCTCAGCACGCCCTTGCGCCTGCCGTGCCCGTATTCCACTGAGGTCACCACCACGTCGAGCGTCGCAAAGGCTTTCTTGAGCTTCACCCACGCGAGGCCGCGACGCCCCGGCGCATAGCGGCTGCCCGGATCCTTCACGATGAGTCCCTCGTTGTTTCGGCCTCGCGCGACGACGAAGGCGATCTCGACCTCCTCCGCGGATTGCGCCCGGGTCAGCGGCAGCGTCCGCAACGGCGCCGCCAGCGGAAGTGCCTCCAGTATTTTTCGGCGTTCCGCCAGGGGCTCGCGGAAAACCGATCTCCCGTTCATCCACAACACGTCGAACGCGGTGAACGTCACCGGCACCTCCGTCTCCATGAACAGGTCGCGCTCGACGCGGCCGAGCCGCTTCTGCAGCTCGAAGAAGCTCAGCGGCCTGCCGTCACGCCACGCGACAATCTCGCCATCGAGCACGAATTCCACGCCGGTCCGCACGGCCGCCTCGGCAATCTCGGGAAACGTCTTCGTGATGGGCCGCAGGTCGCGAGAATAGATCGCCGCGTCGCCACCCGCGCAGTGCAGTTGCGCGCGGATGCCATCGAGCTTGTCCTCGACCCACACTTCGGTCGCGCCACCCGCGGTCATGCGATCCCACACGCTCTCCTCGTCCGGCTCGGGACTCGCGAGCATGCACTTCACGGGACGAAACGGCTGCAGCGCGATGCCGACGAGCGCGTCGCGTCGCGCCCGGAGAGCCGTTTCCCCGAGATCGCCGAGAAGCATGTGCGCCTCGCGGACGACTTCCGGCTCGCGGGAAAAAGCGGCCGCCACGGCATCCTCGACGAGGCCTTCCTTCAGGCCGATGCGCAGGTCGCCGGTCAGGATTTTCACGAGCGTCTTGGCATCCTGCGCGGAGAGCCGACGCAAGCGCTCCTCCAGCAACGCACCCTTCGCAAGCGGCCCCCGCGCCTGCTCGATCTGCGTGAAGAACGCGTGCACGGCGGCAAGCGGGAGGGCTTCCCCGCCGACGTTCGCGGCCAGCGCCTCCTCGGCCGTGAGGCCGGCGTCGTTATGGCGGCGCGAGATGGCCTGCAGGTCGGAAGGCGACAGACCCGAGGCCGCAAGTAACGCGCGCCGAATGATTGCGCCGCCGAGCTGCAGCGGCCGCGCCGCGGCCTGTGGAAAGGCACGCCCAGTCAGCCATGTCGCGGCCAGCGGGAGCTCCTCATCATCGAGCCGGGCGAGATAATCCGCGAGGAGCTGCACCTTCACGAGCTTGCCGGTAGCGGCGGCGATCTTTTCGCAAACGGCGGAGAAGCCCGAGAACCCATGGTCGGCGGCGACCGGGCCGAGAACTTCGCGCGGCACGGCGACGGTCGTGGCCGGTGCTCCGAGCGCAAACTCGAGCTGATCCGCCGCGGTGAGCGCCCACGCCTCGATCCCCCGCGCGCGCAGGTCGCGAGCGAACTCCCGGGCGAAGCCATGCAGCGTGAGCACGCGCCTCGGTCGCACCATTTCGACGTAACGCAGCAGGTCGGGATAGTCCGCGTGGTCGGAGAGCGGAAAGGCGGCGTCGGCCTGGTAGCGATGCGCGGCGCCTCCGTCCATCGCCCAGCCGGTCATCACCGCGACACGCCGGTTCCTGATCTTCCGCAGCATCGCGGAGCCGGCCACGCTCGGCGGACAAATGAGCACATGCTCGCCGGCGGCCCCGGCCACGTATTTCTCGTAGGGCGGAAATTTCACGCCCATCGATTCGTAGACCTGCGACATGCTCCAGACGGAGCCGTGCAGCCGGATCGGCAGGCCCGCCGCCGCCACGGCGAAGAGAATCTCCTGCGCCTTGCCGAGCGAGTAGCCGAGCAGCACCGGCGTCGCCCCGTCCTCGCGGGCCTCGAGGCAGAATTTCACGACATCCGCGACGACCTTCTCAGCCGGCGGAAATGCGTAGCGCGGCAAGCCGAACGTCGTCTCCATGATGAGCGTGTCCGCGGGCGCGGCCTCCGCAGGCTCGGCGCTGAGACCGGGGCGGAGCTTGAAGTCGCCCGTATAGAGCAGCGTTCCGGCGTCCGTCGTGACGAGGCATTGCGCGGAGCCGAGGACGTGCCCGGCCGGCAGCAGCTCGATGTCGAAACTGCGGATCCGCCGCCGCTCGCGATACGCCAGAACGTGCTCGCGGCCCGCCGGATCGCCCATTCGGGCCTGCATCAGCCGCGAGGTTGCCTCCGTGAGAATCGCCTCCCGGTGGCGACCGGTGTGATCGCTGTGGGCATGGGAAACGAAGGCCAGCTCGCGCGGACCGCGGGGGTCGAGCCAGAGGTGCTCCACAGGAAGCCGGACCCCCCATTCGTAACGCACATCGATCATTCCTCAAAGAATACGCACGCCAGCGGTTGCGGCGATGGCGGGATTTCTGCGAAAGTCCCGGATGCTTTCCATTTCCGGCGTGACCAAATCGTTCGCGGGTCGCGTGCTCTTCGAAAACGCGTCCGTGCAAGTGAACCGCGGCGACCGCATCGGCCTCGTCGGCCCGAACGGCGCCGGCAAGACCACGCTTTTCTCGCTCATTCTCAAGCTCGACGAGCCCGACGAGGGCTCCGTTTCCCTGCAACGCGGCACCTCGCTCGGCTTCCTTCCGCAGGAAAGCGCCCCCGCCGGCGACGAGACCGTGCTCGACCTCGCCACCGGTCGCAGCGCGACCCACGCCGAGATCGATCCCGAGGATCCCGACGCCGATTTCTCCGAGGACTACGAGGCCATGAGCCGCGAGCCGAAGGCCAAGCGCATCCTCGCCGGCCTCGGCTTCCGCGAGACCGACTACGACAAGCCCGCGCGCACGTTCAGCGGCGGCTGGGTGATGCGCGCCCATCTCGCGCGGCTGCTCGTGCTCGAGCCGGACCTCCTGATGCTCGACGAACCGACGAACCACCTCGACCTCGAGGCGCTGCGCTGGTTCCAGGAATACCTGCGCGCCTATCCGGGTGCATTCTTCGTGATCTCGCACGACCGGGAATTCCTCAACACGCTCTGCAACACGATCATCGAGATCCGCCACAAGCGCCTCTGGCGCTACACCGGCAACTACGACAAATACCTCGAGCAGCGCGCCGCGCAGCAGGAACAGCACCGGCTTGCCTACGAGAACCAGCAGCGCGAGATCGCGCATCTCCAGGAGTTCATCGACCGCTTTCGCGCAAAGGCCTCGAAGGCCGCGCAGGCGCAGGAACGCATCAAGCAGCTTGCCCGCATGGTGCGCATCGAGCCGCCCGAGGCCGACGCGCCGGTCGTCCATTTCTCGTTCCCGCAGCCCGAGCGCTCCGGCCAGCACGTGATGCGGCTGCGCGGCATCCACCAGGCCTACGGCGAGGAGCCGAACCTGAAGTGGGTCTATCGCGGCCTCGATTTCGAGATCGAGCGCGACCAGCGCCTCGTGCTCGTCGGTCCGAACGGCGCCGGCAAATCGACGCTGCTCAAGATCCTCGCTGGCATCGTGCCCTTCCAGCAGGGCGAGCGCGTGCCCGGCCACAACGTCCGCGTCGGCTACTTCGCGCAGTATCGCACCGAGATGCTCGACGAGAAGCGCACCGTGCTCGCCGAGGCGCAGGCCCACGCGAAGAATGCGAACGAGGAATACGTCCGCACCGTGCTCGGCGCGTTTCTGTTCCGCGGCGACGCCGTGTTCAAGAACGTCGGCGTGCTCAGCGGCGGCGAGAAGAGCCGCCTCGCGCTCGTGAAGCTCCTGCTCGATCCGCCGAATCTCCTCCTGATGGACGAGCCCACGACGCACCTCGACATCCCGAGCATCGACGCCCTCATCGGCGCGCTGCGCTCCTTCACCGGCACGCTCGTCTTCATCAGCCACGACGTCTATTTCATCCGCGCGCTCTCCGAGCAGGTGCTCCACGTCGAGGCCGGCCGCACGACGTTCTACCCCGGCAACTACCAGTATTTCCTCGATAAGACCTCGGCCACATCCGAGCGCGAAGCGCTGGTCTCCGGCGCGCGTGCCGAGGAAACCGTGAAGGCCGCCGCGCCCGAGCGGCAACGCATCTTCAAGACGAAGGAACAAAAGCGCGCCGAGGCCGAGGCCCGCAATGCCCTCGCGAAGGCCCGTCGCGAAGCGGCTGCGAAGGTCGAGCGCCTCGAGACCGAAGTCGTCGCCCTCGAAAAGCGCCAGCAGGAACTCACCACCGCCCTCGAGGCGCCCGAAACCTACGCCGACCAGGGCAAGGCCTTCCGCATCAATCGCGAACTCGCCGAAGTCGCCGACAAGATCGAGCGCGCCACCGCCGAGTGGGAAGCCGCCGCCGCTTTGCTGCCCGCGCAAACGACCGAATAACATGCCCATTCTCCAGCTCCGCAACCTCACCCTCCGCTACGGCGGCCCCGCCGTGCTCGACGGCATCGACTTCCAGATCGATCCCGGCGAACGCGTCTGTCTCATCGGCCGCAACGGTGCCGGCAAGACCAGCCTCATGCGCGTGCTCACCGGCGAGGAAGCGCCCAGCGCGGGCGAGGTCATCCGCCCCGGAAACACGATCATCACACGCCTCGACCAGGAAGTGCCCGCGAACATTTCCGGTCGCGTCGAGGACGTCATCCGCTCCGGCGTTTCGCCCGAGCGCCACGAGGAGGATTGGGAGACCGATCACCGCCTCTACACGCTCGCCGAGGAGATGAAGCTGCCCGAGCAGGCCGAATTCACCGCGCTCTCCGGCGGCTTGAAGCGCCGCGTGCTGCTTGCTCGCGCTCTCGCCGGCCTGCCCGATGCGCTGTTGCTCGACGAACCGACGAACCACCTCGACCTCGAGTCCATCCTCTGGCTCGAGAACTTCCTCCTCACGAAGGGCATCACGATCTTCTTCGTCACCCACGACCGCGCGTTCCTCCGCCGCCTCGCCACGCGCATCGTCGAGCTCGACCGCGGCAAGCTCACGAGCTGGTCGTGCACCTACGATCAATTTCTCGAGCGCAAGGCCGCCGCGCTGGAGGCCGAGGAAAAGCAATGGGCCGCGTTCGACAAGAAGCTCGCGCAGGAGGAAGCGTGGCTGCGCCAGGGCGTGAAGGCCCGCCGCACCCGCAACGAAGGCCGCGTGCGGGAGCTGATGAAGCTCCGAAAGGAACGCAGCCAGCGCCGCGAACGCGAGGGCAAGGCGCGCATCGAGCTTACCGAGGGCCAGACCTCCGGGCAGAAGGTGATCGAGGCGAAGAACGTGAGCTTTGCCTACGAGGGCAGGCCGATCGTCACCGATTTCACCAACACGATCTGGCGCGGCGACAAGATCGGCATCATCGGACCGAACGGCACCGGCAAGACAACGCTCCTGCGCCTGCTTCTCGGCAAACTCGCACCCGCGAGCGGCGAGGTGAAGATCGGCACCGCGCTCCAGGTCGTCTATCTCGACCAGCTGCGCGACCAGATCGACGGCGACAAGACCGTCGCGCAGAACGTGGCCGGCGACTCCGAGCGCGTGAATTTCCAGGGGCAGGACCGCCACATCCACAGCTACCTGAACGATTTTTTGTTCCGGTCGGACCGCATTCGCATGCCGGCGAAGCTGCTCTCCGGCGGCGAGCGCAACCGTCTGCTGCTCGCGCGCCTCTTTCTCCAGCCCGCGAACGTCCTCGTGCTCGACGAGCCGACGAACGACCTCGACGCCGAGACGCTCGAGCTGCTCGAGGAGCTGCTCATCGATTACTCCGGCACGCTGCTGCTCGTCTCGCACGACCGCGAGTTTCTCGACCACGTCGTCACGAGCACGCTCGTCTTCGAGGGGGACGGCCGCGTGACCGATTACATCGGCGGCTACGAGGATTGGTTGCGCCAGAGCCGGATCAACGCCGCAAAGACGGCGCCGCCGCCTCCACCGGCCATCGAAAAGCCCCGCGCGAAATCCGAGAAGCCTCGCAAGTTTCTCAACCGCGAACAGCGCGAACTCGACGAGCTCCCGGGCATCATCGAGCAACTCGAGAACGCCCACGCGGAGCTGGCCGAAAAGCTGATCTCGCCCGAGACCTACAAGAACGCGCCCGACTCGCTACCCGGCATCGAGGCCGAGATGAAGTCGCTCGAGGCCCGCACGAAGCAGGCCTACGCGCGCTGGGAGGAACTCGACGCGCTGCGGCTCGCCTGCGCGGGCAGCTAGCTCGCGGTGCGCTCGGCAGCGGTGACGGTGTTGGCCATGAGCATGGCGATCGTCATCGGGCCGACGCCGCCGGGCACGGGCGTAATCGCGGCGCACTTCGGCGCGACGTTCTGGAAATCCACGTCGCCGACGAGGCGATAGCCTTTCGGTGCGATGAGGTCGTCCACGCGGTTGATGCCGACGTCGATGACCACGGCGCCGTCCTTCACCATGTCGGCGGTCACGTATTCCGGCCGGCCGATGGCGGCGATGAGGATGTCGGCCTCGCGGGTGACCGACGCGATGTCCTTCGTGCGGGAATGCGCCACGGTGACGGTGGCGTCGCCGCCCGGGCCCTTGGCCATGAGGAGCAGCGCCATCGGCTTGCCGACAATCATGCTGCGGCCGAGAACGACCGCGCGCGCGCCGGAGGTCTTCACGCCGGCCTCGATGAGCAGGCGCTGGCAGCCAAGCGGCGTGCAGGGCACGAAGCCCGTGGGATCGTCGAGCGCGAGCCTGGCGACATTGATCGGATGGAAGCCGTCGACGTCCTTCGCGGGATCGATGGCGCGCACGATGGCGGCCTCGTCGATGTGCTTCGGCGGCGGCGATTGCACGAGGATGCCGTGGATGGCCGGGTTCGCGTTGAGCTCGGCCACGAGAGCGAGCAGATCGGCCTGCGAGGTCGAGGCGGGCAGCTCGTGCTTGAGCGAGAAAATACCGAGCTCGGCGGCGCGCTTGTCCTTCGCCCGCACGTAGGCCTGCGACGCAGGGTCCTCGCCGACGAGGACGACGGCGAGGCCGGGGGTGACGCCGCGGGCTTCGAGCGCCTCGATGCGCTGCTTCGTCTCGGCGTGGACTTTTTTGGCAATCTCGGTGCCGTTGATCAGTTTCATGGCGTGTAATTTTTCAGGAGAGTTTCGATGCGCGCGCGCTCGGCCTCGAAGGCCTCGGGAGTCGGCGTGGGCGGGATTTGTTCGTAGGCGCCGAGCGTAACATCGAGCCGGGAGAATGGCCACGGGATGCGGAAGCCATCCCAGCTTTTGATCTCGATGGCGCGAGAAAAGCGCACGTGCAGCGGCAGGATGCGCGCGTTGGTCGCTTGCGCGAGAAGGATAAGGCCCGGGCCGAGAGAATAGCGAGGACCCTTGGGACCGTCGGGCGTGACGGCGAGGTCAGCGCCGGATTCCAGCCACGCGACACATTCCCGGAGGGCGCGGGAGCCCCGCCGCGAGCTCGAGCCACGAATCGCGCCCATCCGGAAGCGGGCCATGAGCTGGGCAAGGATCTCGCCGTCACGGCTGGGGCTGGTGAGCACGGCGACGCCCTTGCGCGTGCGGTGGTGGTAATAGCGCTGGTGCGCGGTGGTGATCGCGAGGATGCGGTTGTGCCAGAACGTGATGATGAGCGGGAAATCCGGGGATTTCGCGAGGAAGCCGGCTTCATCCGTCACGCGAACCCGCAATGTCAGAAAGAGCAGGCGCGCAATCGCCGCACCGATGTGGGAAAGCAGAACTTCGCGGGTCACGTGACGGATTTAATCACGGCAGGGCCATCGAACGCGGAGAAGAAAATGAAATTACTTCCGCGCCGCACGCCAGCGGGTCGACAAATCCGCTCTCGCCTTTCGCCGCCAAACTTGACAGTCAAGCCTCATGCAACGCGTCAGCATGGCCACGATCGCCGCCAAGGCGGGGGTCTCGAAAAACGCGGTCTCACTCGCCCTGCGCGGAGATCCCCAGATTCCCGAGGCGACGCGCCTTCGAATCGAGAAGATCGCGGCTGCCCTCGGCTACACGAAAAATCCCGTGGTGGCTGAATTGATGAGCGAGTTGCACAAGGGCGGTCACCCCGGCTACCGGCGCACGCTTGCGCTCCTGAATGCCTACCCGACCGCGTCGGCCTTCCGCTCGCATCCCACGATTCCCGCCTACGTGGCGGGCGCGCAGGCCCGGGCGGCCTTTCACGGCTACACACTGGACGAATTCTGGTTGCACGATCCGGAGCTGGATGGCGCGCGGCTGAACCGCATCCTGCGAGCCCGGGGCATCCGCGGGGCGCTGGTGGTCGGCATGATGAATGAGAACCGGCTTCCGGAACGCTTCGCCCCGACCTGGGAAACTCTCTCCTGCGTGGTGACCGGCGTGCGCACCCACGAGCCGACGCTGCCATTCTGCTGCGTGGACCACCACGCGCTCGTGCTGGAGGCCATGAAGCGCGTGATCGCTCTCGGCTATCGACGGCCCGCCCTCGTGATCGAAGCCCGCATCGACGCGCTCGTCGAGCGACGGTTCAGCGCCGGGATGTGGGTCGGCCAGCAGGCGCTGCCGGCACGTTCGCGACTGCCGGGGTTCTACGATGTCGACGCCGCGCGAAAGGATCCGCGGCGCTTCCACGCCTGGCTGACCCGGCACGAGCCCGACGTGCTGCTCACGCTCTACACGACGGTGAAGACCTGGGTGGAGGACGCCGGCCTGCGGGTGCCGGACGACATCGGACTCGTCCAGCTCGAACGACGGCCGAAGAGCGCCGACTGGGCGGGCATGGACCAGCACAACGATCGCGCGGGTGCGGCCGGGATCGACCTCCTCGTTGCGATGCTCCACCGGCGCGAGAGCGGCACGGATGCGGAGCCGCGCGCGACGCTCATTGGCGGCACCTGGGTGCCGGGAGTCACGGTGCGGGCTCAACCCAGCGAGCTGGCGAGCACATCGTGAAGCACCGGACGCAACTTCGCGGCAAGAGTTTCGTTCGCGAAGGCAAACCAGGCCACGGGTGAAGTCGTGTCCAGCGGAGCGTCGGGGAAGCCGCCAAACGGCGATTCGTAGATGACCCCGGCCTCGATGAGCACAAGGGCCGCGGCGACATCGTAGGGGTGGCAGACGAGGGTGGAATCGAGGTCGAGCACGGCATGAATCATCGGGCGGATGTCGCCGACGAAGCGGTCGTGGCCGGCGAGCAACTCGTAAAACGCGCCACCGGTGGAGATGTATTGGTCGTCGAAAATCGTGGGTGAACTGGTGGCGCCAAGCCCGACAAGTTCGTCCCAGACCTGCTCCTCGATCTGCGAGATGAGCGTGCGGCCCTCGGGAAAAAATTTCGCCATCGAGGCGAAGCCGTGCCGGAAATCGGTGGCGCCGGAGGGGCGCAGCTCGAGCGGCGCGCGGGAGCCATCGAGGACGTTCACCGATTCCGCGGTGATGCCGCGCCCCTTGATCGCGCTGACCTGGTCGGCGCGCCATTGCTTCGTGAGCGGGATCTCGGTCATCGCGGCGACGCAAATGTCCGAAAGGCTGGTGGCCGGACCGAGCTGCGGGGCAAGCCCCACGAGGACCCACGCAGGGCGCTTGTCCACCATCAATCCCCGCGTGCCGTCGATGGGATCGAGGATGATCTTCCATTTGGTATCGAGCGCGTCGATGCCGGCGGGGAAGCACGGCGGCGCGGACTCGTCGATGCCCTCGAAGATGAGCTCCACCGGCTCGTCGGCCGGCCAGTGATCGTGGAACCATGCAAGAATCGCGTCCTCGCTGAGCTTGTCGATCGCGTAGATCGTGTCGGCGGCGGACTCGTGCGACACGGCGGAAAGTTGCTCGATGGATTGCCGGGCGCGGCCGGCAATGACGGCGTCGCGAATGGCGTCGCCGAGCTGGCAGAGTCGCTGGCGGAGGGCTTCGAGTTCAGGCATGGGCGACATCATGGGCGGAGCCCAGCCGGCCGGGCGAGGATTTCCACTGGAAGCGCCACAGGAGCGCGACGCTCGCCACGAGCAGGCCCATGGCGAGACCGATCCAGATGCCCACGGGGCCGAAACCAGCCCGGAACGTGAGTCCGTAGGCGAGCGGGAGCGCCACGACCCAATACGAGAAAATCGCGATGCCCATGGGCACCTGGACGTCCGCGAGCCCGCGAAGGGCGTTCATCGCGACGATCTGGGCGCCGTCGACGATCTGGAAAACCCCGGCAACCACCAGCAGCGAGGCGGCGAGCGCGAGCACGGCCGGGTCGCTGACAAACAGGGCCGCGATCGGCTTCGCGCCGAGAATGAAGGCCAGCGCGGTGGCCGCCATCACCGCGAGGGAGAGCCCGAGTCCGCCGACGGCGATCGGACGCACTCGATCGAACTCCCGGGCGCCGACGGATTGCCCCACCCGGACGGCGACGGCCATGCCCAGCCCGAGCGGCACCATGAACGTCGTCGCCGCACAGGTAATGGCGATCTGGTGCGCCGCCAGCGCGCCAACGCCGATCCACCCCATCATCAGGGACGCCGTGGCAAAGGCGCTGACCTCGGCGAGATACTGCCCTCCGGCAGGCAATCCGATCCGCAGGAGCGCCCGCATTTCCCGGCCGAGGTCGCCGACGCGATCCACGCGCGCGAGATGTCGCCGAAAACCCGCAGCCCGATGCAGCCAGGCCAGCAGGACGATCAGCGCCGCCACCCGCGCCAGCAGCGTGGCGAGGCCCGCGCCGGTCAGGCCCAGCGCCGGCGCGCCGAGCATTCCGAAAATGAACACGAAGTTGAGGCCGACATTCAGCGCGACGCCGCCGAGAACGATCCAGAATGGCGGCCACGGACGCGACAGCGCCTCGGCAAAATCCTTGGCGGCAGTGAACAGCATCACCGGCACCAGAGAAATCGCCGTGAGGACGAGGAAGCCGACAACGGCTTCGTTCACCTCGGGCGGCTGGCCCAGCCAGTGGAGGACGGGCAGCAGCGCGAGCATCGCGCCGCAGAGAACCACGCCGAGGATGCCGCCGAGGACCAGTCCGGCCCGATAAACCTTGCCCGTGCCACGCCCCGCGCCAAAGGCCTGCGACGCGCGGACGGAGACCGAGGACAGCACGCCAAAGCCGAAGACCAGCGCGACGGCGAGCACCGTATTCGCAAAGGCGCAGGCCGCGAGCGCGGTGACGCCCACGCGCCCGACCATCAGGGTATCCGCCCAGCCCATGAGCATCTGCCCGAGCTGCCCGGCGATGATCGGCGCAGCAAGGGCGAGAGTCCGGCGATTCTCGCGAAAAAGGGAGGGCAGCACGGCGGCAGAGAAATCCGGGAGAGGTGAGGGTTTCCTCCCCGCACCCGGATCAAGGGAAGGCTACGGGAAAATCCCGTGGGCCAGGTAGCTACGGCAGACGCGGTCGATCGCGACGTAATACGCGGCCGTGCGCAGGTCGGGCAGATCGCGCGTCTTCCACGCGTCGTGAATACTGTGGTAGGCGACGGCCATCGTCTCCGCGAGGGCGCTGTGCACGATATCGATCTCGTGCGGGCCGGCCGTGACGATAGCCCGCTGCTCCGGATCGAGTTTCCGGCCGGTGAGCTGCTCGACGGAGTCCACGATCTTCGTCTTCGCGTCCTCGGAGATGCGGGTCGTCATGCGGTCGAAGCTCACGTGCGAGAGATTCTTGAGCCACTCGAAATACGAGACCGTCACGCCGCCGGCGTTCAGATACAGGTCGGGAATCAGAAGAACTCCGCGCTTGAGAAGAATTTCCTCGCCGTCGAAATCCACCGGCCCGTTCGCGGCCTCGGCCACGATCTTCGCCTGGATGCGGGGCGCATTCTCCGCGGTGATCTGCCCCTCGAGAGCGGCCGGCACGAGGATGTCGCACGGCATTTCCAGCGTGAGCGCCGGGTCGGCCTGGAATTCCCCGGCTTCGCAACCGGCCAGCGATCCATTCTCCCGGAAATGCCGTTGGGCGTGGCGCAGATCGATGCCCGCGGGGTCGTAAAGGCCGCCGCCGAGTTCGGCGATGCCCACGATCAGCGCGCCATTCTTCTGAAGAAAATGCGCGGCGTAGGAGCCGACGTTGCCGAGGCCCTGGACGATCACGCGCTTGCCGGCGAGGCCGGGCTCCAGCCCGAGATCTGCCATGTCGCCGCGGTGCTTGAGGCACTCCATGATGCCGAGACAGACGCCGAGACCGGTCGCCTCGCGCCGGCCGGGGATGCCGTGCAGATCGAGCGGCTTGCCCGTCACGCAGGCATAAAGATCGGCCTCGTTGAATTTCATCGCGCGATAGGTGTCAGCGATCCACGCCATTTCCTGCTCGCCGGTGCCGTAATCCGGCGCGGGCACGTCCTGCTGCGGGCCGAGGAAGTTCTTCTTGATGAGCTCGGCGGCGTAGCGGCGGGTGACGCGCTCCCGCATGCCGGGCGAACAGGCCTTCGCATCGATCCGCACGGAGCCCTTGGCGCCGCCGAAAGGCAGGCCAACGAGTGCGCATTTGTAGGTCATGAGCGCGGCCAGGGCCATCGTCTCGTCCTGAGTCACGTGCGAGGAAAAGCGGATGCCGCCTTTGCAGGGAAGCCGGTGGTGGCTGTGCTGGGCGCGGTAGGCCTCGACCACGACGATATTGCCGTCATCGTCCTTCACGGGGAATTTCATCCGATAGACGCTGTTGCAGGATTTCACCTGGTCGAGAAGTCCGGCGGGGAAACGCGTGAGATCGGCGGCGCGGTCGAAATACGCGCTGACGGACTGATAAAATCGGCTGGGCGAGGCGGCTGGCTCGTTCATCCGGAGAGTGTAGCCGGCGCCCGGATCGGAGCAAGGTCGGCCACCCCGGGAAATTTTTCCGACAAATGCGATTTTTTTTGAACAATCGGAAATCTCGGGCGTCAAAGATATCGGTTAAGGCAGCGATTCGGGCCACAGCGATTCAGTTTTTCTTTGTTTTTCTGATTCTCGCGATGTGGCCCGAATCATTTCCCCCCTCGGTCGAGGGCGGGTTTGTGACAAATTTGTCGTTTTTCGCCGCATCAACTTTCGGTTAGATCAATCCCGGCATGGCCGAAACGGTATTGATTGTGGACGACGAGCAGGACGTCGTGGATCTGCTGCGCTATAATCTCAATCGCGCCGGCTTCTCTGTTTCCATTGCTTCCGATGGCCTCAAAGGCCTCGAAAAAGCCCGCTCCGAACGGCCCGACATCATCATTCTCGACCTCATGATGCCGGAAATGAGCGGTGAAAAGGTCTGCCGCGCCCTGAAGGAGGACGCCTCCACCGCGGGCATTCCGATCATCATGCTCACCGCGAAGGACCAGCCGGGCGACCGCATCGTCGGCTTCGAACTCGGGGCGGACGACTACGTGCCAAAGCCCTTCAGCCCCCGCGAACTCGTCCTGCGAGTGCAGGCCCTGCTGCGTCGGTTGCAGACCTCGAACAAGGCGGAGGTGCTCGAGGTGGACGCCTTCTCGGTGGATAAATCCAGCTTCGAGATCCGTCTCGACGGCCAGCGCCTCGACCTGACGACCACCGAATTCAAGCTTCTTACCCTGCTCATCGACCGCCGCGGCCGCACCCAGTCTCGCGAGACGCTGCTTTTCGACGTTTGGGGCTACCAGAACGCCATCGACACGCGCACGGTGGATACCCACATGCGCCGGCTCCGCGAAAAACTCGGCGACAGCGCGGCGCGGCTCGAGACCGTGCGGGGCGAAGGCTACCGCTTCAGCGCCGTCGTGCCGGCTTGATCACTTTTCTTCTGCTGCTGGGGCTGGCGGGGATCGGCGGCTGGATGTTCTGGCGCTCCTGGGGGCGACCATTGCTGGATCTTCGCGATCTCATTCGCGCGCTGGCCAATGACGAGCCGCACCACCCGATCGTCCGCTCCTCGCTGCGGCCCTTTCAGCAAATCTCCGCCGATCTCGGGCGCGTGGCGGATCGCCTCCGCCGCCAGCGCCGCCAGATCGCGGACGAGGGCTTCAGCCTGCGCGCCATTCTCGGCAGCATGGTCGAGGGCGTCATCATCGTGGACCACTCGCAGCGCATTCGCCTCGCAAACGACGCGCTCTACACGATGTTCGAGCTCACGACGCCCCCGATCAATCGCACCGTTCTCGAGGTCTTTCACCACCCTGAGCTGACCTCGGCCATCGAGCGCTCCTTCACCGAGATTCGCTCCATCATCATCGAGATTCACGACGCACCGCGCTTCGGCGAATCCCGGGACGACCGCCACTATCGGGTGAATCTCGCCCCGCTCATGCCGACCAATGGCTCGAAGCCGGTGGGCGTGCTGGGCGTCTTCAACGACGTCACCGAGGTGCGCGCGCTCGAGGCGGTGCGACGGGAATTCGTCGCGAACGTGTCCCACGAGTTCCGCACGCCGCTGGCGATCATCGGCGGCTATGTGGAGACGCTGCTCGATGGCGCGCTCGACGACCGACCGATGGCCGAGCGCTCGCTCCAGACGATCCAGAAGCACAGTGAACGCCTGAATCTCCTCATCGAGGATCTCCTGTCGATCTCCCGGCTGGAACATCGGAAGGTCCAGCTCGACTGCCGGGCGACCAGCATCCGCGGCATCCTCGACCGCGTGATCGACCAGCTCGAGCCGCGCATCCGCGAGCGGAATGCCTCGATCGAGATCGCGCTCGACGTGGACGAGGTCGAGATGGACCCCGCCCGCATCGAGCAGGTCTTCTTCAACCTGCTTGCGAACGCCCTTCAATACGGCGTGCCCGACGGCGTCTTCGTGCGCGTCTCCTCCCGGCTCCGCGGCGACGAGGTGGAAATCACCTTCTCGGACAATGGCCCGGGCATTCCCTACCGCGACCAGCCGCACATTTTCGAGCGCTTCTACCGCGTGCACAAGGACCGCTCGCGCGACGCCGGCGGCACGGGCCTCGGCCTGTCGATCGTGAAGAATGTCGCGATGGCCCACGGCGGCCGCGTCTCCGTGCGCAGCACACCCGGCGCCGGGGCGTCGTTCCGAATCGTGCTTCCCGTCCGCCAGTCCGCGGGTTAGCGAAAAGGGCGTCCATGACGTCCAGAATCCTCAAGGGCCTGCGAGGCTTTCTCATCGACGCGCCCGAGCCGGGACGAATCCGCGGCGTGCGCGACGGGGCCGTCCTCGTCGAAGACGGCGTGATCGCCGCGGTGGGCCCGTTCGAGGAAGTCCGCCGCTCCCCTGGCGCCGAGCACGTGCGCTGGCTGCACTCCTCGGAAACCGTGCTCGTTCCGGGATTGGTCGACGTTCACGCTCACCTGCCGCAATACCCGGTCGTCGCCCGTGTGGAATCGGGCCTGCTGCCGTGGCTGGAGCGGCACGTCTTCCCGGTCGAGCGAGAGTTCAACGCCGCCACCGCCCGCGAGCAGGCTCCGCTTTTTTTCGACGCCCTCGCCCGGAACGGCACGACCTGCGCAATGCTCTACACGACGATCTACGAGGAGAGTTGCGACGTGGCCTTCGAGGCCGCCGAGCGCAGCGGCCTGCGCGTGATCCTCGGCAAGGTGATGATGGATGACGGCAGCTACGGCGGCCTCCCCCCGGAGAAGATCCTGCCCCTGTCGCTCGAGCAAAGCGAACGCCTCTGCCGGAAGTGGCACGGGCGCGACGGCGGCCGTCTCGGCTATGCGTTCAGCCCGCGCTTCGCCGTGACCTGCAGCGAGGAACTCATGCGCGAGGCCGGGCTGCTCGCCCGAAAATACGACGCCTACATCCAGACGCATCTCTCGGAGAACCACGACGAGATCGCCGCCGTGCGCCGACGCTTCCCGCAATATCCGAACTACACCGCCGTCTACGAGGCCTGTGGCCTGCTCGGCGACCGCAGCGTGCTCGGGCACTGCATTCATCTCGCCGAGGAGGAGATCGAAATGCTCGCGGCGAGTCGATCGGCGGTCGCGCATTGCCCGACGTCGAATCTGTTCGTGAACAGCGGCATCATGCCGTTCGATCGCCTGCTCGCGGCCGGCCTGCGCATCGGCCTGGCCTCCGACGTCGCGGGCGGCCCGGAACTGAACCTCTGGCAGGTGATGCGCAGCGCGATCGAGTCGCAGAAGGCGCGCTCGTTTTACGAACCGGGGGTCCGCGTGCCGACCACGGCAGAAATGTTCCATCTCGCCACGCTGGGCGGTGCGGCGGCCCTCGGAAAGGAGAGAACGATCGGCACTCTCGAGGTGGGGAAAGACGCCGATATCGTGGCGCTCGACCTCGCGGCCGTGCAGGCCTACGGAAGCCGCGGCAACATGCACTGCGACCTTTCGGCGGAGGAGATCGTGACGCTGCTCGTCTATCGCGGCGGCCCCGCGGCGGTCATCGAGACATTCGTGCGCGGGTATTCGGCCTACCGCGCACCGGCTCCGCCGCTCCTGTAGCGACGGAGGGACCGGTCGTTACTTGACGACTTCCTTACCGCTGGAGGCCGTGGCGGTAATCTTGACCTCTTCGGCCTTCACGTGGTCGCAGGTATACGGCCCGCAGACGTGGCCATAGCCGCAATACATGTCGCGGCGGTTCTCGAGGGTCGTGCAGGCCGACAGACTGACGGCAAGCAACGAAAGGCAAAGGAGGGCAACTTTCACGGCGACGAGGTAAATCGCTTTCCCAAGACGTTGTCAAACAGAAGGCTCGTCCGGAACCGGGACCGGCCGCGAGTTGGACGTTGCGACCTCGCGCCGGGCGGTGCAACCTTCCGGCGCGCCGCATGCTGTTCGCCTTCTACGTCCACCACCTCAGTCCCTTTCTTCTGCAGTTCGGCCCCGGCTGGGGCATTCGCTGGTATGGCCTCGCCTACGTCGCGGCCTTCGTGGTCGGCATCGCGCTGTATCGACGACTCGCGAGACAGGGCTACTCCGACCTGAAGCCGGAGGCCGTCACCGATTTCATCGTCTGGGGCGCCATGTTCGGCGTCGTGCTCGGCGGTCGCCTCGGCTACATGCTCTTTTACGACTGGGAGGCCTTTCGGGCGAATCCTCTCCTCATTGTGCGCGTCTGGGATGGCGGCATGGCGAGCCACGGCGGCATCATTGGCCTCGCGCTCTACACGCTCGTCTACGCGCGCTGGCACCACATGTCGTGGCGCAATCTGGGCGACAACATGGCCGTCGTCGCGCCACTTGGCCTGATGTTCGGCCGCCTCGCAAATTTCATCAACGGCGAGCTCTTTGGCCGCGCCACGAACGTCCCTTGGGCGATGCAATTCCCCAAGGAGCTCTACACCGATCCCGAGGCCGCCAACGCCGCCGTCGCCGCCGCGACGCAGATCAATCCCGCCTGGAATTCCGTCGACCAGATCGACATCGCCGCCCGCACGTCGGAGCCGTTGCGCAACGCCCTCGCCGAAATCCTCACCCCGCGCCACCCCTCGCAGCTCTACGCCGCCGCCCTCGAGGGCGCGCTGCTCTTCAGCCTCCTCTGGATCGTGCGCACCCGCGTGCGCGTGCCGGATGGCGTGCTCACCGGGCTGTTCTTCATCGCCTACGCGGCGCTCCGCATCGTGGGCGAGTTGTTCCGCGAACCCGACGCGCCCCTCACCGGTCCGTTCACCCGCGGCCAGTTCCTCTCGCTCTTCCTCGTGCTGATCGGCCTCGCGTTCCTGATCTCCGCCTGGCTGCGCCCGACCTGGCCCCCGCGCTGGCAAAAAGCCGCGAAGAGCGCCTAGAACGACCCGCCGAGCGAGAACGACAGCACCGTTTCCGGGAGCGGGAGCGCTCCGGCCGTGTCAAGGAACTGCATCGCTCGTTGACGAAGCTGGAGGCCGCCGGTGATCGATTCCGTGAGCGTGAAGGTGGACTCGGCCCCGAGAAAAATCGCCGCCGTGGTGCGCGCCGCGGCGCTCCATTGCTCCTCGTAGCTCGTCCGCAGCCGCATCACCGCCGCCGGCAGGAACCGCTGCTCGATCTGCGTCGCGTAGGCCCGGTAACTCGGCGCCACCCCGCCGACCGGCGCCGAGGCGTCGTTCTGGGTCGTGCGCAGGGAAAGCGTCGTCCGCTCGGCCACGTCCACCAGCAGGCCGGCCCCCACCCCCGTGAGCAGCACGTCGCTACCCGGCACTCCCGGCGTCGTTTCCTGCGCCACGCTCGGCGCAACGTTCAGACGCACCGGCAGCCACGGCACCTTCTGCTCGGCAAAAAGCGCGAGGTCGTTCCGCGTTCGCCGGACGTTCGCCGCGTCGTTGATCTCCTCGCGCCCGACTTTCGTGGAAACCATCAGCCCCGGCACGTCGCCGGTTTGCAACGCCAGTTCGGCGCGCTGCGCCGTCTCGGATCGCATCGCCTGGTCGAACCTCGCCCGGCTTTCCATCGCCAGCTCGAGCGAGGATTTCTCGGAAAGCTCCGCCACCAGCGCCGGCCGCTGCCGCAGCCCCACCGCCTGCGCCCAGCCCTGCGCGCGACCGTTGGACCAGCCGTCGCCGACCTGCACTCCCATCGTGTAACGGATCAGCACGCCGGCATCCGGAATGGGCCGAAACGTGAGCACCGCATCCTGCGCGGAATTCCGCGAGATCCACGCGCCGTTCAGTGACTTCGAGATCGACGCGTTCGGCAGGACGAACGTGAGATTCCCGCCGCGCAATTCCAGCGGCGCCGCCGGCATCGCCCGACGAATGATGACGTCCTGCGCCGGCACACTCCCGGCAAACGCCAGAATCCCAAGCAAAATGGAAGCTGGACGGATCATGACGCCGGAGTGTCGAACACCCCGCGCCGACGAGCAACTCCGAATCCTTCGCCTCTAGTTGCGCGACCGGCCGCGCTTCGGCGCCGGCTTCGCCCCGCCCGCGTGCAACCGGGCCTCGGCCTTCCTCCGGACTTTCGGCGTGAGCTTGAGATTCGGTTTCTCGACGACGTCGATGCGCTTGAGCAGCTCCACCTTCACGGGCACGACGCCTGCCTTCACCATGTCGATCTGCCGCGCGGCGCCGCGGCTGAGGTCGATGATGCGGCCGCGGATGTAGGGTCCGCGATCGTTGATGCGCACGATCACCGACTTCCCGTTGCGTTCGTTCGTCACGCGCACCCAGCTCTGCAGTGGAAACTTCCGGTGCGCCGCCGTGAGGGCGTCTGCGTGAAAGCGCTCCCCGCTCGCGGTGCGGGTGTCCTCCCAGTAATACGAGGCCTTCCCGTGCTGCGTGACCACCGGCTTCGGCGAGAAAACCGCGTCTGGCCGGCCGGGCCGGTCATCCGGACGCACGATCACGCGCGGCCCGGCGCAACCGGCCAGCCAGCCCATCGCGAGCGCAAGCAGCAGGCCCGCCAGGGTGTTCGCGGCGGGCGATTTCTGTCGATCTGGAGAAAACAAGGAGGGCAGCCTGCCAGCGAGAGCGGGTTTTGGGAAGCCCCGGGCGCATGCTGGCCATTCCCGCCCCGGCCCGCTCTAATGCGCCGATGTTCGAACCGTCCGCCGATCTCGTCGCCCGCCTGGGCGCCGACCGCGTGGCGGCCCGTCTTGCCCGTGAGAGCCGGCTCTGGCTGAAAGCCGGCCGCACGAGCGCCCGCATCGCGCGTCTCGGCCTGCAGGCGCTCGGACTGACCGGCCGGGCCTATCGCGAGTTTCTCGACGTGCAGATCGTCGAGAACGTCGTCCGCCTGCCCTCGCTCCCACTGGCGTTCGACGGCTTCCGGCTCCTGCAGCTCACCGACCTGCATTCCGATCTCGATCCCGCCCTCATCGACCGCGTGATCGAGCGCCTGCCCGCCGCGCGGTTCGATCGCTGCGTGCTCACGGGCGACTATCACGACGTGATCGGCGAGCCGTGGGAGGAATCCGTCGCCCAGACGCTGCGCCTCATCCCGCACCTCGGCGCGGAGCCGCTCGGCATTCTCGGCAACCACGATTTTCTCGCCAAGGTCCCCGTGCTCGAGGCCGGCGGCCTGCGCCTGCTCCTCAACGAAGCCGTCGCGATCGAGCGAGACGGCGCACGCCTCTGGATCTGCGGCGTGGACGATGCCCACAGCTTTGGCACCCACGATTTCGCGAAGGCCAGCGCGGACATTCCCGCCGGGGACTGCCGCGTGCTGCTCTCGCACAGCCCCGAGACAGCGTGGGAGGCCGCGCCCCACGGCTACGCCCTGCACCTGAGCGGCCACACCCACGGTGGCCAGATCTGCCTGCCGGGCGGCTTCATTCTCGTGCGCAAGGCGCCTGTTCCGACGCCCCTGCTTTCCGGGCCGTGGGAGGTCGGCGGCATGGCGGGCTACACGTCGCGCGGCACCGGAAGTTGCGGCGTGGCGGGACGATTGAATTGCCCGCCGGAAATGACGATCCATATTCTGCGGTGCGCATGAAGCCGCTCCTCCGCCTCCTGCTCGCCCTCGCCCTCGTCGCCCCGGCGACCGCTCAGGAACGCACCCATGTCGTCCGATCTGGCGACAGCCTCGCCAAGCTCATGTTTGCCTACGGCGTGAGCGGCGACGCCATCCTCCGCGCGAACGGCCTCCATTCCACCACGCTCCCGGTCGGCAAACGCCTCGTCATTCCCTCCGCGTCCCCTGCCACGCCATCCGAGGCGCCCCGCGCCCAGCCCGTGAGCATCGCCCGCGCCGAATCCGTTCCCGCCCCGGTTGCGGAACCCGCTTCACCGCCGGCCCCCGAGCCTGATGCCGCCGAACCGGATGCCCCCTCCGAGCCCCCGGTCGAATCGGCCCCGCCCGTTCCCGTTCATGACGTCGCCCCCGGGGATTTCGCCGCCGCCATCGCCATCCCGGCCGGCGAGAACATCCGCTACAACGGCCGCTGGGTGCCGCCCGGCGAAAATTCCACCTGGGTCATGGATTGCTCGAACACGACGCGCTGGCTCTACCGCCAGGTCCGCGGCCTCGATCTCCCTCGCACCGCCTCCGATCAATACGAATGGCTGCGCACCCGCCACCGCCTCTGGCGCGTGAATCCAAATTCCCGTTCGCTCCAGCGCCGCCTCGAGCCCGGCGACCTGCTCTTCTGGGAAGACACCTACAAGCCCGTCCGCCGGCCGCCCGTCACCCACGTC
The DNA here is from genome assembly GCA_036569045.1 of Chthoniobacterales bacterium. NCBI lineage: Bacteria > Pseudomonadati > Verrucomicrobiota > Spartobacteria > Chthoniobacterales > Chthoniobacterales bacterium. The sequence goes on from DATCRI010000028.1 coordinate 76,356, forward strand.
ATGCTCTACCTCGGCACCGACTCCCGCGGCCGCATGATGATGGCCGGCTCCCAGGGCGCCAGCGGACCGGACACCTACGAATTCACGCCCGGCAAGAAAATGGGCGGCTACCGCTTCTTCTTTTTCTTCCGCCGCGACGGGCGCTTCGTCGCCTACGGCCGGCCCTAGGATTCAAGCACCTCGACGCGGGCAATCCGATACGGCGCAAGCTGCGTCCAGGCGGCGAACCGCACCCGTGCGAGCCCCTCGAGCACAAGATTCGACGTGCCGTCCGCATGGCGCACGCAGGCCCGAATCACCCCCGCCACGCCGATCGGCTCGGCATCATCCGCCTCGCCTCCCGGCGTTCGCGTCCCCACGGCAAAGACGCGGTCGGTCTCCAGCGCCAGCTCGAGCATTCGCCGATAGCGCGGCTCGAAGATATACAGCGGCAGCAGCCGGCCGGGCGACAGCACGACGCCCGGCAGGACAATGACGCCAATTTCTTCCGGGATCGTGACGGATTCCTTCATCTTCGGCCAAGGATACGCGCGACGGGGTGTTCGTGGACGCCGGCCTTTCCATTCCCGCCGCCGCTCGCTAAAAAGCACGCCCGTGCTGGAACGGATCTTCAAGCTCAGGGCCCATGGCACCACCCCCGGTCGCGAAATCGCCGCCGGCCTCACCACCTTCGCCGCGATGGCCTACATCCTCGCGGTGAATCCCACGATCCTTGCCGAAGCAGGCATGCCGGAGGACGCCCTGCTCACCGCCACCGCCGTGAGCGCCGCGATCGCCACCCTGCTGATGGCCGCACTCACGAATTTCCCCATCGCCCTCGCCCCCGGCATGGGCATCAACGCCTTCTTTGCCTTCTCGATCTGCATCGGCATGGGCGTGCCGTGGCCCAGCGCCCTCGGCCTGGTCTGCGTGAACGGCGTGATCTTCCTGCTGCTCTCGGTCACCGGCGTGCGCGAGCGGATCATCGACGCCATCCCGCACGCCCTCAAGGTCGCCGTCACGGCCGGCATCGGCTTCTTCATCGCTTTCATCGGCCTGCAAAATGGCGGCCTCGTCGTGGGGAATCCCGAGACCCTCGTCGCGATGGGCGACCTCGCGCACCCCGCCGTCGCCTTCTTCTTCGGCGGCCTGCTGCTCACCGCAGCGCTCGTCGCCCTGCGCCTGCCGGCCGCCATCCTGCTCGCCATCCTCGCGCTCACGGTCATCGGCCTCTTCGTGCCCGGCGGAAAGGGCGACCCCATCACGAAATGGCCGGAGCACCTCGTCTCCGCTCCAGCCTCGCTCGACCCCGTCTTCTTCAAGCTCAACTTCGACCTCTTCCGCAACGATCCGCTGCGCGCCGTCGTCCTCACGCTCACGCTGCTCCTCGTCGACATGTTCGACAACATCGGCTCACTCATCGCCGTCACCCGCCGCGCCGGTCTCATGGGCGCCAACGACAAAATCCCGCGCGCCGGCCGCGCCCTCGCCGCGGATTCCTCCGCCGCCATCCTCAGCTCGCTGCTCGGCACCTCGACCGTGGTCACCTACATCGAATCCTCCACCGGCGTGCAGGCCGGCGGCCGCACCGACCTCACCGCCGTCGTCACCGCGCTCTGCTTCCTTGCCGCCCTCGTTTTCACGCCCCTCATTCTCGCCATTCCGGGCGCGGCCATCGCCCCCGCCCTGGTCATGGTCGGTGTCTTCATGTTCGAGTCCGTCACCGATCTCGACCCGCGCGAGACGGTCGATTTCATCCCCGCCGTGCTCACGATTCTCATGATGCCGCTGTCGTTCAGCATCAGCACCGGCCTCGGAATCGGCATCCTCGCCCTCGTCGTCCTCGCTCTCGCCACTGGCCAGCGCGACCGACTCACGCCCTTCCTGCTCGGGCTGGCCGTGGTGTTTCTCCTCCACTTCTTCGAGGAACCACTGCTCGCCCTCCTCCGCTAGTTTTCATTGGCGGGAGCGCATTCCCGGGCCTAGCATCGCCTTCAAATGCCCACGTTCGACGCCCTCGAGGCCATTTATCAACGCCCGTTCTTCGACCTCATCGCCGAGTCGCGCCGCGTCCATGCCGAGAATTGGAAGGAAAACGAAATGCAGCTCTGCACGCTGCTCAGCGTGAAAACCGGCGGCTGTAGCGAGGACTGCGGCTACTGCGCGCAAAGCGCCCGCTACAAGACCGGACTGGAATCCCAGCGCCTCATGACGACCGAGGACGTTCTCCCGATTGCAAAACAGGCCGCCGCCAGCGGCGCGACGCGCTTCTGCATGGGCGCCGCGTGGAAGGGCGTGCGCGACGGCGACGCCAAATTCGAGCAGATGCTGGAAACCGTCCGCGAGGTCGGCAAGCTCGGCATGGAAGTCTGCGTCACCCTCGGCCAGCTCGGCGACGTCGAGGCCCGCAAGCTCCGTGAAGCCGGCGTGACCGCCTACAATCACAACATCGACACCAGCCCCGAACATTACGGGAACATCGTCTCGACCCACACCTTTCAGGACCGCCTGAACACGATCGGCTCCGTCCAGCGTGCCGGCATGGCCGTCTGCTGCGGCGGCATCCTCGGCCTCGGCGAGACCGAGCGCGACCGCATTCGCATGCTCGAGGTGCTCTGCTCCTTCGATCCGCCGCCGGAAAGCGTGCCGATCAACTGCCTCATGCCCATGGAAGGCACGCCGCTCGCCGGCGCGAAGCCCATCGATCCCTTCGAGCTCGTCCGCCTGATCGCCACCACGCGCATCGCCCTGCCGAAGGCCAAGATCCGCCTCAGCGCCGGTCGTTCGCTCCTCTCCCGCGAAGCTCAGGCCCTCTGCTACTTCGCCGGCGCCAACTCCATTTTCTACGGAGAAAAACTCCTCACCGCGCAGAATCCCGAGACCGACGAGGACCTTGCCCTTCTCGCCCAGCTCGGCCTTCGTCCGCAGGCCCCCTACACCGACCTGCCCCGTCCCGACTGCCTCAACACCACCGCACCCGAACCCGCCCTCGCATGAAAATCGCCATCGGCTCCGACCACGCCGGCTTCGCCTACAAACAACGCATCGCCGAGCATCTCCGCGGGAAAGGCCACGAGGTTCTCGACTTCGGCACCCACTCCGCCGAGTCCACCGACTACCCGCTCTGGATCATTCCCACCGCCGAGGCCGTCGCCAAAGGCGAAGCGGAGTTTGGCATCGTCGTTGGCGGCTCCGGCAACGGCGAAGCCATCGCCGCGAACAAGGTGAAAGGCATCCGCTGCGGCCTCGCGTGGTGCAACCAGACCGCCGAGTTCACCCGCCTGCACAACGACGCCAACGTCATGTCCATCGGCCAGCGCATGACCTCCATCGAGATCGCCCTCGACTGCGTCGACATCTTCCTCAGCACGAAATACGAAGGCGGCCGCCACCAGGGCCGCATCGACGAAATGAGCCGCTACGAAACCACCGGCGAGCTCAGCAAATCCTGATTCCACCCTTTCTATGACCATCACTACCGGCAAAGTCGTCTTCTTCGACTACACCCTCACCGACGACGACCAGGAAATCATCGATAGTTCACGGGGCGGCGAGCCCCTCGGCTACGTCCAGGGCGCCGGCCAGATCGTTCCCGGCCTCGAAAAGGCCATGGAAGGCAAGAAAGTCGGCGACAGCTTCAAGGTCGCCGTCGAAGCCGCCGAAGGCTACGGCCTGCACGACGAAGCCAACGTCGCCGTCATTCCCGCCAGCCAGATCGAAGGCGTCGACGAGCTCGAAGTCGGCACCCAGCTCCACACCGACACCGAATACGGCGAACAAACCGTCGTCGTCACCAAGATCGAAGGCGACGAAGTCACCATCGACGCGAACCATCCCCTCGCCGGCCTCACGCTCAACTTCGACGTGACGATCCGCGAGATCCGCGACGCCAGCCCCGAAGAGATCTCCCACGGCCACGTCCACGGCGAAGGCGGCCACCACCACTAGGCCGCAACCTGGAGAGAAGCGCTTCGTCGCTTCTCTGATTTTCTACCACACCGACAGCACGAGCCCCGCGAGCATCGCGAGCAGCACCACGATCGCGGTGACCCACCAGATCGGCCTGATCCCGGACGGACGGACGCCTTCGCCGAATTCACGCGCGACGAATTCGTCGTAGTCGAATTCCTCGTCCGGCAGGTCGAGTCCGCCGCCGTCCGCGGCGAGCCGCCAGCCGGAATTGTGGTCCGCGCCGCATTCCGGACAGGCCCGCGCGCGCGGCGGCACGTCCTCGCCGCAGACGGGACACACTTCGGGCGTGCGGGGGCGACTGTTCAGGTAGGCCATCGAGTGACGCTACGCTAGGAAGCCACCGCGTCGCGAAAAAGAGGAATTTGCGCGGCCCGCCATCGGTGGAACACTCCTCCCGTGAGCGAATCCATCGATCCCGGCGTCTCCATCGGCCACGTCCATCTCAAGGTCGCCGATCTCGAACGAGCGATCGGTTTCTACTGCGGCGTGCTGGGCTTTGAGGTCACGGTGCGCTACGGCACGCAGGCCGCATTCCTGTCCGCCGGCGGCTACCACCACCATATTGGTCTGAATACGTGGGAAAGCCTCGGCGGCTCGCCCCCTCCGGCGGGCTCGACCGGGCTTTTCCACACGGCGATCCGTTATCCAACCCGCGCCACCCTTGCCGATGCGGTGCGCCGCGTGCTCGCCGCCGGCATCACGCTCGACGGCGCCGCCGACCACGGCGTGAGCGAAGCCATTTATCTCCGCGATCCGGACGAAAACGGCGTGGAGCTCACCTGGGACCGTCCGCGTGACCAATGGCCCGTCGCCGCCGGCGGCGGGCTGGACATGTTCACCCGCGCGCTGGATTTGCGGAATCTCCTCCGCGAGGCGCCGCCCGCCTGAGGATTTGCAGGATGGCAGTTGCTTCGCGCCCCCGTTCGTGTTTCCCCTAATGCCACCGGGCGCGGAATGGCACCGCGCCTGCTGCCCACCCCTGAAATCATGGCCCCCATTCGCTCCGCGCTCTTTGTCGGCTTTGCCCTTTTCCTGACCGTCGTGGCCCGCGCCGCCGGTCCCGCTGGCTTCGAACTCGATCTCTCGTCCGCCAAGGATCTCCCGCCGGGCCTGACCTGGGTGGCGGAAGGCCCGCAAAACGAGCCCTGCCTCCGCATCGATGTCTTCCCGAAGGACGCCTCCGCGCCGCATCTGCTCACCATTCCGATCGACATCCAGGCGCTCCGTGGCCACGAGATCCTGCTCAGCTACGATGTGCGCGCCGAGAACGTCTCGAAGCCCGCGCTCGACTACAACGGCATCAAGGCCCAGCTCCACTTCGTCTCTGCCGCCAGCGGCCCGCGCTGGTTCAACGAGGGGCTGCTCTACGGCACGATCCCCTGGAGGCACTCGGAGCTGATCATCCGCGTGGACGACGACGCCACCGACGGCGTCCTCCAGCTCGGCATGCAGGAATGCTCCGGCACCGCGTGGCTGGCGAACGTCGCCCTCACCGTCCGCGGCCCGAGACCCGCCCGCCCGCCCCGCCTCCGCGGCGTCGTGAGTCCGTCGTCCTTTTCCCCGAAGGATTTCGAGGAACTCGCCGCCTGGAAGGTGAACCTCATCCGCTGGCAGCTCATCAACCCCGAATGGCCCCGCACGGAGATCCCGTCCGACCCGGCCGTCTACGGCCCCTGGCTCGACAAGAAACTCGACGAGCTCGCCCTCGTGCTCGAGCAGGCGAAACAGATCGGCGCCCGCGTCGTCGTCGACCTTCACGCTCCTCCCGGTGGTCGCCTGCCGGACGGGACGCTACGCATGGTCCTCGACAAGGAAATGCAGGATTACTTCCTCTTTGTCTGGGAAAAGATCGCCCAACGCTTCAAGGGCAACCCCACCATCTGGGCCTACGACCTGATGAACGAGCCCCTGCAAAACAAGCCGTCTCCCCCCGGCGTGATGGACTGGTTTGCCCTGCAGGAAGCCGCCGCTCGGGCCGTCCGCAAGATCGATCCCGACACGACCATCCTCATCGAGGCGGACCAGTGGGACTCCCCCGAGGCGTTCACCTGGATGCGCCCCGTCTGGGTAACGAACGTCGTTTACGAGACGCACATGTATTGGCCCTACGAATACACGCACCAGGGCTTCGAGCGGCCGTGGAATACCCCCGCGGATCGCCCACCCTACCCCGGCACCTTCAACGAACGCCCGTTCGACCGCGCCGCCCTCATCCGGCACCTCGCCCCCGTGCGGGAGTTCCAGCGCGCCTACGGAGCGAAGATTTTCGTCGGCGAGTTCAGCGTCACCCGCTGGGCGCCGGGCGCGGCAAGATACCTGAGCGACGTCATCGGGCTCTTCGAGGAATACGGTTGGGATTGGACGTATCACGCCTTCCGCGAGCAATCCGCCTGGAGCCTCGAGCACGAGAATCTGCCGCAGGATTCCGACACGCCCGCGCAGACTCCGCCCGATCGAGCGAACGTCGTCCGCTCCTGGTTCCTCAAGAACGCGCCGTAAAAGGGCCCCGGCGTTCTCCCTCGGACGCTATTGGCGAAGGATCTTCACTTTGGCGATCGGCGATCTCACACCGTCTCCATCGACGGATTGGAAGGTCAGCTTCGTCACCTTGTCCTTCGGGCGGAACTTGAAGATCCACGCCCCGCCGGCCAGTTTCGCCTTTTTGGTCACCGTCTTCTTTTTCCCGCTGGCCGAGACCTTTTTGTAGATCGCCAGCACCGAGACAACGCCCCGGTCGTCGCTCGCCGTCCCCTTGATCTTCACGGGTTTGCCGGTCGCGATGACCTTCTTTTTCCCGAGAACTGCCAGGGTCGGCGCGGCGTTCGAGCCGGGCGTGGAACCGGGGCCGGAAGGCGTCACGCCCGGGATGGCCGCGGCCGGCGCGGTGGCGATGGGATTCGACACGGTATTCAACGCGGGAATTGCCACGGAATAAAGATTCAGCACGAACTCGCCATCCTTGTAAGCGGTGTAGACCACCCGGGAGCTGTCCGGCGTGATCTTGTAGGACGTAATCCACTGGTTGGCAGGTATCGGGCCGATCTGGACTGGCGCATAGGCGCCCGTCGTGGAAACCGCCCAGAGAGTGTTTTGCGTGTATGTCGGGCCGCGCTGCTCATAGACGATGAACGTGCTGTCGGGCGACACGATGTAGCTGTTCACGTCCTGGTCGGAGGCCAGCTGCGTCACCCGCCGCGGCGCGAAATCGAAGGTCGTCGGCGCGGTGTAGAGGTCGGTGATTCCGCTGTTCGTCAGCGTGCCGCGGAGAACGAGGTAGTTCTCGTCGGGCGTCAGTGAAATCTGGCGGATGCCGATATAGTTCGGCGTCGGGTAATAGACGGCTTTCTGGTTCGGCGCTCCCGACGTCGAAGCTTCGAACACGACATACACGCCCTCATCGATGAGGTCGCCGAGGTAATAGACTTTGTTGGAAAGCGGCGCTGGCAGGAAACCCGCCACGTCCGCATCGGCATGGAAAGACGTGTTGAGCTGCGTCTGCGTGCCGGCCGCGGTCGTCGAGGCCTTGTAGAGATTGACGACTCCGTCCGTCACGTGATCTCCGCTGAAGATCACGCTGGCGCCGCTCGCTGTGGGGCTCACCGGCGCGAAGTTCGTGTTGTTCACATCGCCCCCGGTCGCTGGCGCCGAGTTCAGCGTGATCTGGCCATTGGCCGCATTCACCGGCGCACTGAAAAGCTCGGTGACGCCGTCGGCATTGAGTTCGCCGGTGAAGAGCGCGCGCGTGCCGGAAGCCGTATCGACGAGTTGCAAGCCCCGCGGATACTCCAGCTCGGGAAACGGTGAACTGATTTTCAGCACCGCGCCCGGCGTCGTGGTCGAGGCACTGAAGAGGCCGTAATCCGTGTTCGTCCGACTTTGGAAGACGGCCCGCGTGCCATCGGAGGTAATGAGGATCGAACTCAGCTCATTCAGCCCGGCGTTCGTCGCCAGCGTGGATTCCGTGCCGGCCGCAGTGGCGGAAGCCTTCTTGAGATCGAAGTGATTGTTCGTCCCGTCGAAGCGACCAAAAATGACCGTGGCACTGTTCGGAGTGATCGCAAAGCTCCCGGAAAAGAAATCGCCCGCCGGAGAGGTGGTGGTGATCTGCACCTGGGTGCCAGCGGCCGAGACCGAGGCGCTGTAGAGATCCGTGACGTCGTTGGTCGTCAGCTCCGCACCGTAGAGCACCCGGCTGCTATCCGGGGTGATCTGAAATTCGGTCGTCACGCCGTTACTGCTCTCCGGAAACGCCGGCGCGCTGTTGATCTGGACAGTCTGCGCGCTCGCCGAGGCCGCCGCCAGAGCCGCCGCACATGCCGCACCGGACCATTTCACCACGCGGTGCCAAGCTCCCGCAGCCCGTTTATCGTCACTCGGCTTGCAATGCATGGCACCAACAGATGCCATCCCGCCTCCATATTGGAAAGTCAAAGTCGCCGGGCTTGCCGGTTGAACCGGGCTCCGGATTCGCGCATCCTGACACGCCTCACATGCCAGATTTGGAAAAACCACCCGAGCGGGACACCCGATCCAACCCCGTCGCCGCTCACGAGATTCGCCGTCGGCGCACGTTCGCCATCATCTCGCACCCCGACGCCGGCAAGACCACCCTCACGGAGAAATTCCTCCTCTACGGCGGCGCCCTCCAGCTCGCCGGCACCGTGACCGCCCGCAAGGACCAGCGCGCCACCACGAGCGACTGGATGGAACTCGAGCGCCAGCGCGGCATCTCGGTCAGCTCGACCGTGCTGCAGTTCGAATACGGCGGCTGCGTCGTGAACCTGCTCGATACTCCCGGTCACAAGGATTTCTCCGAGGACACCTACCGCGTGCTCACCGCCGTGGACGCGGCGGTAATGGTCGTCGACGCCGCCAAGGGTATCGAGACGCAGACCCGCAAGCTCTTCGAGGTCTGCCGTCAGCGCGGCGTGCCCATCTTCACCTTCATGAACAAGCTCGACCGGCCCTCGCGTCCGCCGCTGGAGCTGCTGGACGAACTCGAAAACGTCCTCGGCATTCACGCGCTGCCCATCAACTGGCCGCTCGGCAGCGGCGCGGAATTCCGCGGCGTTTACGATCGCCAGGCCAGCGAGGTGCATCTCTTCGAGCGCACGCCCAAAGGCGCCTACCGTGCGCCGGAACAGGTCGGCGGCGTCGACGATCCGCTCGTGAAAACCGCGATGTCGCCCGACGTTTACACGCAATTTCGCGACGAGCTCGACCTCCTCGACGGCGCCGGTGCCGACTTCGACATCGCCGAGGTGCGCGCCGGCCGCCTCACGCCCGTGTTCTTCGGCAGCGCGATGAACAATTTCGGCGTCCAGCTCCTCCTCGACAAGTTTCTCGAGCTCGCGCCCGGTCCCGCTCCGCGCGACACCGCCAATGGCCCGGTAAGTCCCGACAACGAGGCCTTCTCCGGCTTCGTCTTCAAGATCCAGGCCAACATGAACCCGAAGCACCGCGACCGCGTCGCCTTCATCCGCATCGTTTCGGGCGAGTTCAAGCGCGACATGACTGTCGCCCACCCGCGCACCGGCAAGCCCGTGCGCCTTTCGAACTCCCAGCGCCTTTTCGCGCAGGAACGCGAGACCGTGGACAGCGCCTGGGCCGGCGACGTCGTCGGCCTCGTAGGCAACCAGGATTTCCAGATCGGCGATACGCTCAGCGAGGATCCCGCCGTGCGCTTCGACGAGATTCCGCGGTTCGCGCCGGAGTGCTTCGCCCAGATTCACAGTGCCAGCACGGCGACCGGCAAGCGCTTCCGCGAGGGTCTCGATCAACTCCTCCGCGAAGGCGTCGCCCAGGCCTTTGAATTGAAGGACAGCCTCGTCCGCACGCCCCTGCTCGGCGCGGTCGGCCCCCTGCAATTCGAGGTGCTCCAGTATCGCCTCGAGGGCGAATACGGCGCCGGCTGCCGCGTAGAGACGGCGCCGTGGAGCGTGGCGCGCTGGATTCGCGCAAAGGACGGATCGAACAAGCTCCCGCCCGTCACCCTGCCGACGGGCGCGAAAGAAGCCCGGGATGCGGATGGCAACCCCGTGGCGCTCCTCCCCAATCACTGGGGCTTGAGCTATTTCGAGAGCAAGAATCCCGATCTCGAAATTTCGCCGCTCCCCTTCCGCGCGGAATGAGGAGCGGCGATTCGGCAAAGCGGCTGGACAACTAGTAGACGACCGTCGGCGCCGGGCTGACTGTCGTGGTCGTGGCGGTGCCACCCACGGCGCGATGCGTCACGGTTTCCTCCGTAGTCGTTGTGGTGCGCGTCGGCGGGGCCTCCACCGTGGTGCAGGCCGAGAGCGCGAAACTGCCGGCCACAAGGGCGAGAGCGAAGAGGTTTTTCATGGGTTCGATTATTCCGTGGTGGTGGTCGTCGTCGTGGTCTTCGTCTCCTCGACGGCGGGAGCCGCAGTCGTAGTGGAGCGATGGACAACCACGCGGGAGGCGGCCATCGTTCCGCCGTTATCGGTGTAGTAGACGGTGACCGGCAGTCCGGACTTCACGACGTCCACCGAGACCGGGGCGCCAGTGTCGTCGACGTAGGTTGTCGTTTTGCTGGCGGTGTATTGCACCGGGGTCGCGCTCGACTCCGTGCGGACGGAGATCAAATCCGGACCGAAGGAGGTGAGCGTGCCCGCCGTGTTCATCGACGAGACCGTCGTGGTGGTCTGAGCGCCAGCCGTGCCAGCCAGGGTGAGCGCCGCCGCGAGGGTGGCCGCCGTGAGGGTAAGCTTGATGGGTTTCATGACGCTGATGGTTCGCACCTCGCTCAATATCCGGACGTCACCCCGCGATTTTTGACGTCGAGATCCCCGATCGTGATCCGGGGTTCGCCGACCACCCACTCCCCGCGCTTTCCATTCGCGCCACGTTTGACAGAATAACGTTCCCAATTTTCTTACTCCCATGTCCGCCACCATCGAAAAACACGAGTTCCAGGCTGAGATCGCCCAGCTCCTCAACATCGTCATTCACTCGCTCTACACGGATAAGGAAATCTTCATCCGCGAGCTCATCTCGAACGCCGCCGACGCCACCGAGAAACTCAAGTTCCTCCAGACCTCCGGCGCGGCGATTTTCGAAGCCGACCGCGCGCTCAACATCTCCGTCACCACCGACGACACCGCGCACACCATCACGATCGCCGACGCCGGCATCGGCATGACGCACGCCGAACTCATCGAGAATCTCGGCACCATTGCCCATTCCGGGTCCAAGGCCTTCCTCCAGCAGATCAAGGAAAACGCCGCGAAGTCCGGCGGCACGGGCGCGGCCGAGATCATCGGCCAGTTCGGCGTCGGCTTCTACTCGGCCTTCATGGTCGCCTCGAAGGTCACCGTTTACACCCGCAGCTACCAGCCGAACGAGACCGGCTGGATCTGGTCGTCCGACGGCGTGAGCAGCTACGAGATCGAGCCAGGCGTCGATCTACCTCGCGGCACGAAAATCGTCATTCAGCTCACCGAGGCCGACAAGGAATACGCCACCAAATGGCGCGTCGAGAGCGTCATCAAGCGCTACTCGAACTTCGTCGGCTTCCCGATCGAGCTCGACGGCGAGGCCGTGAACACGATCAACGCGATCTGGACGCGCAACAAATCCGAGATCACGACCGAGGAATACGACGAGTTCTACAAGTTCATCGGCCACGACATCGATGCGCCGCAATACCGCCTGCACTTCACCGCCGACGCGCCGCTTTCCATCAAGGCGCTTCTCTTCGTGCCGCAGCACAGCCGCGAGAAGCTCGGCATGCCGAAGACCGAGAGCGAGGTCCATCTCTACTGCCGCAAGATCCTCATCCAGGCGAAGTCCAAGGGCCTCTTCCCCGAATGGCTGCGCTTCCTCAAGGGCGTCGTCGACAGCGAAGACCTGCCGCTGAACATCTCCCGCGAAACGATGCAGGACAGCGCCCTTCTCCAGAAGCTCAACAAGGTCCTCACCACGCGTTTCCTCAAGTTTCTCGACGAAGAGGCGAAGGCCGACGCCGAGAAATACGCTGCGTTCTTCAAGGAATTCGGCCACTTCCTCAAGGAAGGCATCGTCAGCGACTACACGCACAAGGATGCCCTCGCGAAGCTCCTGCGTTACACGACCTCCACGAGCGAAACGCCGGTCGCGCTAGCCGATTACGTCGCCCGCATGCCCGAGGAGCAGAAGGAAATCTACCACCTCTCGGCGGGCAGCCGCGAAGCCTGCCTCGCGAGCCCCTATTACGAAGGCCTCGCCGCCAAGGGCTACGAAGTCATTTTCCTGCTCGATCCGTGGGACGAGTTCGTGATGGAGCACCTCCATGAGTTCGAAGGCAAGAAACTCGTCGCCGCCGAGAAGGCCGAGATCGCCCTCGACAAACCCGAGTCCAGGCTCGACGAGGAAGCCACGCGCCTGCTCTGCAACTTCATCAAGGAAACCCTCGGCGATAAGGTCAACGA